>CAZJBZ010000078.1:0-14447 GCA_964543975.1 uncultured Spirochaetales bacterium | reverse complement strand
AGGCAAAGCCTAACTGTGACCACCACCAAAGGTGGTGGCTTTTGCTTTAGTAAATGGTATTTCAGCATGTACTGCAATGGTCATGCAGCTTTATAGCCACAGCAGACAATCAAAGAAGTACTTAGTTGATTAGAGTAAGCACTATAGAAGGGGTAAATATGAAAATTAAAAACAAGATCACCTTTATCAATACTGCAGCTTTTTTTCTGATTTTAGTCGGTTTTAGTTTTTTTTTGTATGTGCAAGTTCGCGGAATGATTATAGAAAATATCGACAGTGATTTAAAAGAAAAAACCGAAAGTATTAAGACACTTTTGAATACCGCCTCAGAAACTTCCATAAAAACCCACCTGCGCACGATCGCGGAAAAAAATCGGGAATTGATGAAGATGTATTATGAGCGTTATCAGAAAGAGCAATTGACCGAAGAGGAGGCGTATAACCGAGTGAAGGAGATTCTCCTCGATCCGGACTATGGAAAAATTGGAAAAACCGGATATCTAGCCGGAGTCGACACGGATGGAGTATTAGCCATCCATCCACTATCGGAAGGGGTGGATGCAAGCGGATTCGAATTCATGCAGCAGGCTGTTCAACAAAAAAACGGATACCTCGAATATATGTGGAAGAACAAAGGAGAGGAGGAAGAAAGAGCAAAGGCCGGCTGGCTCGCCTATTTTGAACCCTGGAATATCATGGTATGGGCTTCATCGTATAAAAGCGAATTCACCGGCCTTATCGATCCGCACAGCTTTCGGGATGCTATTCTAAATATTGAACTTGGCGAAAGCGGTTACCCCTTTATAATTGACACAAAAGGTAATGTTATTATCCATCCTACAATGGAAGGCAGCAATATGTATGATGTCCGGGACCCCGATGGAAAATACTTCATTCGTGAAATGTGTGATAAGAAGGAAGGAGTCGTTTCTTACCAATGGCGGAATGAAGGGGAAAAGGATTCTCGCAAAAAGATCGCCCGCTTTTCATATATTGAACAGTTCGATTGGATAGTGAGCACGACATACTATCAAGATGAAATGTACAGTGAACTCGGTACCTTCACACTCTATTTCATTATCTTCATCGCGGGCGCGCTTATTGTGGTCTTTTTCCTCAATTTGTTAATCGGAAATGTAATTTCGAAGCCGGTTAATACCATAATCACTAGATTAAATGCCAATATCGACGGAACAATAAAATTAAATAATCCCATTCCGGTAACGGCACAAGATGAAGTGGGTGATTTAGGATCAATGTTCAACACCTTTTCCGAAAGGGTCCGTCGGGTAATCCAAGGCTTGCGGGGTGTCCAGGAAACCAGTAGATCAATCGGGGACGATCTTGCGGTTAATTCCGAAGAAGTATCGTCAACTATGGAACAGATTGACGGTACGATCAGGTCTTTCAAGGATAAGACGGAAATATTGGACAGAGAGGTACAGAAAACGAATAACGCCGTCGATGAGATGAAAGCCGATGTTCTCTCAATCTCCGGCAGAATTGAGGAACAATCGGCAGCAGTTACCCAATCTTCATCCTCAATCGCAAATTTGATCGATACTTTGACAAACCTTTCCGCCATAGCAAAAGAGAAGCAGGTGCAATTAGAGAACTTGACCGACATAGCAACAAAAAACGAAAAAGAACTCGATAATACCGTCTCTTCGATCCAAGAAATTGCGGAATCGGCAACTTCGATTTTTGACATGGTCAAGATAATCAATCAAATTGCTGCCCAGACAAATCTTTTGGCCATGAATGCCGCGATAGAAGCCGCGCATGCCGGTGATGCCGGCAGAGGTTTCGCGGTTGTCGCCGAAGAGATAAGGAATTTAGCGGAAACAACAAGCGGTAACACCAAGAATATATCAAACTCCATTAAAACGATTCTTGAGAAAATTGAAAACACAAAGAAGATTTCGGAAAATACAGGGAAAGATTTTCATAACATGAGAGATGACATCGTCGCGGTTACCAAAAGTTTGGGCGAACTTCTCGATGGGATGAACCAGATGTCCGCCGGCAGTGATCAAGTAAATACCGGTATGAGGACGATCAGCTCGATAACCGAAGAGGTGAACGGGTCTTCAAAGGCCATTGAAGAGAAGATCAATGATGTTTTTGAATCGATGAATAAATTGTCGGACCTGTCTTCCGAACATCTGCAGGCAATAGAAGAGATTTCTGTAGGGGTATCACAAATTTTGGAGTCCGTACAAGTCCTAAGAGAACTCGGGTCTAAGAATACGGAAAATATCGATACAATCGAAAAAGAGATCATCCAATTTGAAACGTGACATTTAAACGCGATATGTTAGTAAGACATTGAGAGATTAAGAAATGATGCGAGGTTTATCGGCGGTATTGTTTTCACACTCGGGTTAGTTGAAGGACTGACAAAACGGATTAAAAACCGGAGAGAGACTCGGCATGAAAAATGAAATGATTATAGCGCATGATTTAGGAACGTCCGGGAACAAAGCGTCGTTGTTTGATGTGAACGGTACAATGGTAGGCAGCTGGTTTGAAGGGTATCAAACCAGTTATCCGAAGACAGGTTGGGCGGAACAGCAGCAGGAAGAGTGGTGGAACGCCTGCAAAAAGAGTTCGAAAGCGCTGCTGGAGAAATTTCCCCGCGCCGTAGACAACATTATTGCGGTCAGTTTCAGCGGCCAGATGATGGGGTGTTCGGCAGTCGATAAAAACGGCAGGCCGCTCTATCCGGCCATTATTTGGAGCGATCAGCGGGCGGACAAAGAGAGAGACACTCTTAATCAGATGATAGGCGATGAAGATGCCTATGCGATCACCGGCACCGTTATGGTAGCCAATTATCTCGCCGCTAAAATACTGTGGCTCAAGAAGCACCATCCCGAAGTATATAAGAACGCGGCCGCGTTTCTCCAGACAAAAGATTACATTATCCACAAATTAACCGGGAATTTTTATACCGATTACTCGGATGCTTCCGGTACCAATCTTTTTGATATTCAGAAAAAAAAGTGGAGTGACCCGATTTTAACGGAAGCTGCCATAGATCGCGATAAGCTGCCGACCGTTGTGCCCTCCACAACCATCGTAGGAACCGTCACCCGCGAAGCGGCGGCTGAGACCGGGCTGCGGGAGGGGACGCCTGTCGTAGCAGGGGGAGGAGACGGACCGTGCGCCACCGTCGGCGCGGGGGCTTCGAGGCCGGGTCTCTGCTATAACGTGTACGGGACCTCGGCCTGGAATTCGATAACCACCGACACTCCCATGTACGATCGGCAACGGCGTACATTCATTCTCAACCATTTGGATGAGGACCTTTACATGGGAGTAGGGACCATGCAGTCGGCGGGGGGCAGTTTCGAATGGCTGCACTCCTGGCTGGCACGAGCGGAAAAAACCGCGGCTTCCGAATTACAGCTGAGCTCCTACGATCTGCTCTCCCTTGAAGCGGAAAAAGCGTCTCCCGGTTCGTCGGGTGCGATTTTCCTGCCGTACCTTATGGGAGAGCGGGCGCCCTATTGGGACACGGAGGTGAAGGGGGCTTTTCTCGGGTTGAATAGGCTAGTCGGCAGACCGGAGATTATCCGTTCAGTCCTGGAAGGGACAGTCTACCACCTGAAACTGATCCTCGATATTATTGAAGAGAACTCACAACCGGTGGAAGAAGTTCGGCTAATCGGCGGCGGCAATAAGAGCAGGTTTCTCAATCAACTGATGGCCGATATTTGGGGTAAACAGGTCGTCGTAATGGAGGTTCTCGAAGAGGCAACCTCTTTAGGCGCGGCGATTGCGGGCTTCATCGGTGTAGGAGCGATCAGTTCGTTTCCGGCGGCTGAATCGTTGATAAAGACGAAACTTGCATTAGAGCCTGACCTCCAAAAAACGGATCATTACAAACAGTTTTATGACGTTTTTAAAGAAGCGTACCTTTCCCTCAAAGAGGTCAACAAAAAAATTGACACAATAGTGCGCCTCTAAAGTGGTAAATAGTGACCGCGGACCGTCGCGGCCTCATGTGGTCCGCGGTACTACTAAAAAAATTTAGTGTTTCCGATCACGTTTCTTCTGCTGTAAATGCTTTCGGGCATACTTAGAAAACTCTTTCCCCCTTTCTCGCTCTAAACGCTGCCAATTATCATCTTTTCTGCGTTCAAGATAAGCAATTTCTTTTTGTAGTTTTCTATAGTTTTGAATTCTTTCTATGGAAAGGTCGCCTCGTTTGATGGCATTTTGGACCGCGCAGCCGGGCTCCGATTGATGCTTGCAATCGGAGAATTTACAGCGGCGGGCCAGCTCTTCGATGTCTTCAAAGGCTGAACCGAGCGATTCTGCCGAGCTCCAAACTTGAAGTTCGCGCATTCCCGGTGTGTCGATGATACCGCCGCCTTCCGGCAGGGGAAGATAGACGCTGAGTGTCGTCGTATGCCGGCCTTTTCCGTCCTGCTTCCGGGTCTCCGTCACCTTTTGCCTCTCTTCACCGGTGAGCAGATTGATGAGGCTAGATTTTCCAACACCCGACGATCCCACGAAAACGCCGGTTTTATCGGGAAGGAGTATTGCTTGCAGCCTTTCCAAACCCTCTCC
Organism: uncultured Spirochaetales bacterium; assembly: GCA_964543975.1. Taxonomy (GTDB): domain Bacteria; phylum Spirochaetota; class Spirochaetia; order SPDA01; family CAZJBZ01; genus CAZJBZ01. The sequence goes on along the minus strand of CAZJBZ010000078.1, from coordinate 9,869 downwards.
CGTTACGCTGCTGGTTGCAACAACCTCAACCCCGAAGGCTATCTCCTCCACTTCGATGATCTTGACCGCCGTTTCATCCGGAGACAGCAGATCGGATTTATTCAAAACGATAACGGGTTGAGCGCCCGATTCCCAAGCTGCAGTCAGGTATCGTTCGATTCTTGATATCCTGAAATTATCATCTAATCCTATGATGATAAAAATAAAATCGACATTTGCAGCTATGATTTGTTCCTTCGTCTCCTTCCCGGCGACTTTCCTCGAAAACGCTGATGTTCTCGGTTCTACCGACCGTACGACACCGCGGGGGAGTTCGCCGTTTTCTTGAATACCATCCAACATTTCCACCACGACGATATCTCCTGTTGCAATATCTTTTTTCTCTAAAAGTTTAGTGGATGCGGTAGCTAAAATATCAATTTGTTCGCCGGATACTCGTACATACTTGTTGTACTTTGCGGTTACTTTACCGTGCAGGTGATTGTTTTCCGTATTGTATGTTTGATTCACTGTTCTTCCTCTTTCTTCCTTATTGGCGCGCCTATACCTTTTTTTCACGCGCGTAAAAGTTGCATCTCCTAAAAGAAAGGCGGAAAGAGGTTTTGAATATGTCTCGTAATGAAGATTGTCTATTCTATCCGTTATAAGATTAGAGACCCGCTATGAGGAGACCCTAAGAGACATCTACTTCCCTCCGCCCGGAATAAAACCGAAGGGCCGTCACAAGTTTTTGCATAAAAACCTCCTCATAACAGTGTCTATGGTGATGATCTTACTATATCGAATGGCATTGTTTTATACAAGATAAAATGATAAGAATGCTCTTGCCCCTCTTTGCATATATTTCTACAATGCGGATGAAAAGAGTCATGGTATTGCAGGTCCATGATATCAATCGTTGTGGAAGGAGTCGTCAACTATGCTGCTGCAAGACAGTCCCCATCGCCGCTTCAATCCTTTGACCGGTGAATGGATTCTCGTTTCACCACACCGGGCAAAGAGACCGTGGCAGGGGCAGGTGGAACAAGCCGAGGTGGAAAAAAAGCCCGAATATGATCCGCACTGCTATCTCTGTCCGGGCAATGAGCGCGCCGGGGGTAAGGCAAACCCCCTCTATGATTCAACTTTTGTATTCGTTAACGACTTTTCGGCGCTGCTGCCCGATGTTTCCGAGGGGGAGTACTATGGCCCCTCCGTTGCGACTGCAGAAAATCCATCCATAATCAGCGAGCTGTTTCGTGCCGAGAGCGAGCGCGGCATATGCAAGGTCATCTGTTTTTCACCGAAGCATAACCTTACCATTCCTTTACTGCCCGAAACCGCAATCAAGCAGGTGATCGATGTTTGGAGTGAAGAATATCGGTCCATCGGAGCAAAACCTTTTATTAACTATGTACAGATATTCGAAAACAGAGGCAGTGCGATGGGCTGTTCCAATCCTCATCCGCACGGACAGATTTGGTCCAATCAGACGGTACCGGTAATTCCTGGGAAAGAGACGGAACGGCAGCAATTGTATCTGGAACGTAACCGTTCCTGTCTGTTGTGTGATTATCTGTCTCTAGAACTTCAAGAAAAAGAGCGGATAATTATCGAAAACGATTCTTTCGCGGTACTGGTACCGTTCTGGGCGGTCTGGCCTTATGAGGTTATGCTCCTCTCAAAACGACACGCGGCTTCTCTTCTCGATTTCAATGAAAAGGAGCGCCGAGATCTCTCTTCAATTATGAAGCGATTCGGTATTCGATTGGATAATCTTTTTTTAACAAACACCCCCTATTCCATGGGCCTTCATCAGAAACCGACCGATGGAGCTGAACATCCGGAGTGGCATTTCCATATCCATTATTTGCCCCCTCTGCTGCGATCGGCCACGGTAAAGAAGTTTATGGTAGGGTATGAACTGCTGGCAACGGTACAGCGGGACATCAGTGCCGAACTGTCCGCTGAAAAGTTGCGGAATTGTTCCGAAACACATTTTCTTGACAAGTGATGACAGACACAAAGGAGTAGTAAAACCATGAAGCAACATTATTCGATAAAAAACATAACAAATGGAGAATTGGATGGTTGGTTTCAAACCCTCTATGGTGGGGAGGCGGTGGAACACCAGCGCTCCAGGTGGGAACGGATGGTTTCCTCCTTTCATCAAGCGAATGGAGAGGAGGATGTTTTTCTTGTTACCAGTCCCGGAAGGACCGAACTGGGTGGTAATCACACCGATCACAATCATGGCAAAGTTATCGCGGCGAGCATTCAACTCGACCAGATAGCGGCGGTTGTTACCACATCCGACCGAACGGTGCGTTTTATATCGGAGGAATACGACCATCCGATGGTGATCGATCTTTCGGATACCGAAAAACGGGCCGATGAAACGGAAACGGCCGAAGGATTAATCCGCGGCATAGCTGCTTGGTTTGTAAAGCACGAGAGGAGGATCGGCGGTTTTAACGCGTACGCGACAAGTGATGTGGGGATGGGGTCCGGCTTAAGTTCATCCGCCTGTTTCGAAGTTTTGGTAGGTCAGATTTTCAACACGCTCTATAATGAGGGTGTTCTTACCCCTGAACAGTTATCGATAGCGGGGCAATGGGCTGAAAATAACTATTTTGAAAAACCGTGCGGTTTGATGGACCAACTGGCATGCGCCGTCGGCGGAATCATTGCAATCGATTTTAAGGATCCCTTGGACCCATCGATTGATCGGATCGACTATGAGTTTCGTAAACACGGTCTGCGGCTCTGCATAGTGGATACCGGCGGGAGCCACGCGGATTTGACTTCCGATTATGCTTCCGTGCCCAAAGAGATGCGGTGTGTCGCCTCGTTATTGGGAGGAGAGAATTTACGCGACATTGATCGGACCTCTCTTTTAAAGAATATCGGAAAGATACGGGAAAAATGCGGGGACAGGGCTTTACTGCGCGCTTTTCACTTTTTTGACGACTGTGACCGGGTCGATCGAATGCTTGCGGCATTGAGCAGCGATGATATCGCTGATTACCTGCAGTGTGTCGCGCGTTCCGGTTCTTCGTCGTGGAGGCTCCTGCAAAACTGCATTCCCACCGGAGCAATAATGGAGCAAAATGTAGGAGTGGCTTTGGCTGTCTCCGAGCAAATTCTGGGAGTTGACGGGGCGGTACGTGTTCATGGGGGTGGCTTTGCGGGGACGATTCAAGCGTATGTCCCGGAAAAGTTTTATCAAAACTATAGCGGCGCGATGGGTAAACAGTTCGGAAAACAATCGGTAACCGAGTTGAAAATCCGCCCCGTGGGGGTGAGCTTTCTCTCATGAACCGGCCGTCTTCATTCTCCTTATCGGTTTGTTTTTCTACGAGGGAGCGGAATGAGTGTGCCGGTCCGTTTTTTATACTCTTGAAACTCGGGATTATCACCGTATTTCTGTTCAGCCTTTTTTTCTACCGTGGGAATTCCACTGACCCGCAATAATAAAAAGGTGAGGAAAAGAGGTCCGATCACCGTAAGCCACCCCACACCCTGCAGATGCGGAATGGTGATGATGAAGAGCGCCCACCAGCAGACCATCTCCCCGAAATAGTTTGGATGTCTGGAGTGCTTCCACAGACCGCTTTGGATCCATTTCCCTCGATTCGCGGGATCGTTTCTGAATCTGTATTTTTGCGAGTCGGCGGTCGATTCCACTGCAAAACCGATAATCCACAGTACCGCTCCGATCCATGTAAAAGCATTCGCGGACAAGCTCTGTTCCATGCTTAACAGAACGGTTGCCGGAAGCATGACAACCCATATGGTAACGGCTTGCAGGAGCCAGAAGCCGGTAAATGAGAGCGGGTTTTCCCGTATACCGTCAAATCGGTCATCTTTCTTTAATTTAATGATGCGAATAAAAAGATACGATCCTAAGCGGGCGCCCCAAAGTGTTATAAAGACCGCGACCAGGATATGCATAATTGAAGGCTGCTTGAGGGTAAAGAGAAAAAGCAACGCGGTCACCACAAAAGTTAGACTGTAAGAGAGATCGGTTACTTTGTCGGTCTTCAATGTAACCGCGAAAAGAAAAAAAATGACTTGTATCCCGAGGATAACGAGTGCACCAGTTAGCAGGTTAAAGCCGTCAAAAGCAAATATATCCATTGAGCCTCTTTTAAAATGCCGGTGTATAGTAATTGCAAAAATTACAATTATTTATATTATAAAAATTTAACTTTTTCAACACTGTTGTAATAGTGATTTTTGCAATTACCTCCATTGTTACTCCTTCATGGTGACAACACTTACCGCTCCCAGACCGGCGTTGAGGGCCACTATGGGTGAGATGTCCATAACATAGTCCGGTCCAAACCCTATTGCCTGGTCAAGAGCGTCGGCATAACACTGTGCCGAATCTGGAGCATGGGCGTGTACCACCGCGTATGAGCGGAGAGGATGTTCATTATGGATGTCCGTAACCATCCTGATGATTTTCTTCATATTCGACCGTTTACTAAACGCCTTTCCATACAAGACTGAGTTCCCCTCCGTATCGACTGATACGATCGGTTTCAAGTTCATGATCTTTGCCATCATACCTTTCAACGGACTGACCCGCCCGCCTTTTACCATGTACTTCAAGGTTTGCACACTGACGAAGTTGTCCGCCTTGGGAATAAAATCTTCAACCGCTTTAACAACCTCTTCATGGGATTTCCCTGCGGCGATTTCTTCAGCGGCCCTCCGGACGATCAGACCGAGAGAGCCGGAAAGCTGTTTTGAATCGATAACCGTAATCTTCGTCTCTTTTATTTTTTCAGCCTGTTGCCTGCTCGCGTTGAACGTACCGCTCATCGCACCGGAAAGATGAATTGCGATAATCGATTCATAATAGGTACTTAAAAAGGAGTAGAGGTTGGCAATGGTCCTGCTGCTCGGTTGGGAGGTTGTCGGGTACGTTTTCGTCGAATCGAGCATTCCGAAAAACTTTTCAGGCGTGATGGTTAATTTATCCAAATACTCATCATCATCGATGAGAAGATGGAGAGGAATGACGTGTATTTGATATTCATCAATGATATGCTGCGGCAGATCGCACACCGAATCGGTAACCAATGCAATTGGGTATTTTCTATGATAAACAGTTTCCTGCTGCCGGCCCATATCGTCCGCTTTCTGTTGTGCAAGAGATCCGAATGGCCGTAATGCATGAAAAACTTCAGCCGGTCTGTTCGTATGGATGTGGATCCGAACATTGGATTCTGTTCCCGCAACGATGAGGCTGGCCCCATAAGGCTCGATCAGCTTCTTGATTTGATTTTTATCGATAACAGCGTCTTGTCCGCTGCTTCGGATAAGAGCTTCCGTGCAATAGCGGAACCGTAATTCTTTGTTTTCCACGAGTTCTTCATGCACATCATCACCAATGGTGACCGCTTCCGCCTTCGGGTACCGGACCACACCGGTTTTCAGGAAATCGTAGGCACCTTGCAGAAAATGAACAAAGCCTTTGGCCCCCGCGTCAACGACATGAGCTTCCCGAAGGTCTTTCAGTTTATCGGTTGTCTCGCGAAGAAGTTTTTTTGCAGTCTCCACTGAATCGGAGAAAAGGAGATAAAAATCGTTCAATTTTGGAGTTTTTACGAGAATTGTATCCGACCAATCTCTAATGACCGAAAGCATGGTACCTTCAACCGGATTGCTGATAGCTTCAAAAGCCGAGTTGACCCCTTTTTTGACGGCTTCGGAAAAGGTGTCAACGGTGACGGTGTAGGACTCTCCGATTGCACTGCTCAATCCGCTTAAAAATTGGGCGAAAATAATACCGGAATTACCGCGAGCACCGATAAGGGCCTCTTCGGCTATGGATTGCATCGTTTTTCCCGCGGAGTTGTAAATATTCCCGTTTTCAATAATAGAGGAAAATGTAGATGCTAGGTTTGTACCCGTGTCGCCGTCAGGAACGGGAAAGACATTAATTTTGTTCAGATCTTCCTTGTTTTCGATTATATAATTACCACCTGAAACGAACAGGTTGAACAACATCTCTCCGGTCAAAACTTGCGCATTCATTGATCTCTACTCCTTTGGCCGTAAAATAACCATGAAAGTGATTGATTGCAATCTTTTTATTCCGATTTCGGAAGTCGTTATTCTCCGATACAATCTCTACTGTTTTGTTGCCGAAAGAAAAGCATAGTTGTGAGTAAGTCCTTGTATTAGTATCTCTTTTTTTTGCATAATAACGGTATGCAAATCTCTATTCCGAAAAAGGCATTATTGTATTGTGATTGAAAGCATTCCCCTTTTCATTCTAAGTTATCTCATAGGGTCGATTCCGACAAGTATATTAGTGGGAAAAATTTATAAAAGAATAGATATTCGGGATTACGGAAGTGGTAATGCCGGAGCGACGAATACGTTTCGAGTATTAGGAAGGAAAGCCGGCGTCATTGTAATGGCAGTAGATGTGGCCAAAGGTTTTACTGCCGCTTTTTTTATTCCGAAATTATTGATTTTCTCGTTCTTAGGAACGTTGTTGGGGACCTCTTCCGGGAGCGCGATAGACGGCAGCGGTATTGTTCCCATTATTTGTCTCTGTGCTGCGGTTATCGGTCACATGTTTCCTCTTTTTGCCCGCTTCAAAGGCGGAAAGGGGGTGGGCACGGGAGCTGGTGGTATTTTCGGGCTCGATCCTCTTGCCGCCTCCGTCTGTTTGCTCACTTTTCTTCTCACCCTTTTCGTTTCCGGATATGTCTCACTTAGTTCGATTATTGCCGCTTGTATGCTGCCGGTAATAAGTCTCGTGGTCATGCTTGTCCGCGGAAACGGGATAGATATTGCCTGGATGGTTTTTTCCATTCTTATCGCCGTGCTTATTATTGGTATGCATCGGACGAACATAAAGCGGTTGATGAAAGGTGAAGAATCCCGTTTTGAGAAGATGCGGCTATTAAAAAGGAAAGAAGAAAAATGAGAAAGGCTGCATAAATCTATTGCGTGCTCCACATGCGGTGCGGGCACTCTATTACGAAAGGAGTAAAAACTATGGAATTGCGGTACAAAGAAGATTGGGAAAAAGCCCAGGAAAAGTGGGAAGCGTGGTGGCACGGTGAAATTATCGACAGAGTGCCAATGCAGATTGTAGCACCGAAAGAACCGCTGCCGTCATCACTCGATCATAATGTAAAAGCATCGGGTGATATGAACTATTTTCTTGTAGCGATGCATGTCGCCACCCCGGGAGGGGTATACCGGGAACCGCCGCAGGCGAGCACCTATGAGGAGCTTCTGCAATGGTTTACCGTGCCTGAGCAAATCATGGACAGAGAGGAGAGGAGTATTGAGAGTATCCACTATCTAGGCGAATCGTTTCCCGTGGCCTATCCTGTAAACATATTCCTCGTGGCCCTCACCTCCGCTTATTTGGGTTGTCCCTATAAAATTCACCCCGGCAGTTTCAGCGGTTGGGCGGAACCGATTATCGATGACTGGGAGACGAGACCCACATTTCAATTTAATCCGGAAAATGAGTGGTGGAAAACTTCTAAACAATTAATGGAAGAGGCTGCGAAGAGGGCGGACGGCAAGTACTATGTCAGCATTCCCGACCTTAACGGGACCGTGGAACTGCTGAGCAGACTGCGCGGCACGGAACCGTTGGCCATAGACCTATTCGACAACCCGGAACAGGTGGAAAAAGCAATCGACGAGGTGAATTATGCCTGGTTTCGTTATTGGCAGGCTTCCATGGGCATTATCCATCAATACATAGGCGGATACATTTACTGGATGGGCCTCTGGTCCGAATCACCTTCGGTCGATCTGCAGTGCGATTTTTCGGCCATCATCTCGAAGGATATGTTCAAAAAATTTGTCGTTCCCAGTCTGCACCGGCAAACGCAGTGGGTCGGGAGGACCATCTATCACTTGGATGGGCCGGACGCTATCCAGCATATCGACGCATTGGTTTCACTTCCCGATTTGACCGGCATACAGTGGGTCGGCGGGGCAGGTTCTCCTCCGACGACACACTATATTCCTCAACTGAAAAAGATACAGGAGGGAGGTAAACTTCTTGTTGCATACTGTATGCCTGATGAAGTGGAAACAATGCTGAAAGAATTGAAACCGGAAGGCCTCCTGCTCAATGTGGGATGCGGCTCACGAGAGGAGGGGGAAGAGCTTCTTACGAAGGTTTCTCAGTGGACGGCACGAAAAAACCGGATCGCAACCTAAAAATAATCAATACCGGACCGGAAGATTATCTGTTCGCTGCACGATTAAGATCACTACTTTAAGGAGAAGAAGAGATGAAAATCATTGCAATTAACGGAAGTGCTCGAAAAGACGGAAACACAGCGTATTTTATTGAAAAGAGCTTAGAACCTCTATACGCAGCCGGATTTGAGTGCGAATTAATCCAGCTTGCAGGTCAAAAGATAAGAGGGTGTACTGCCTGCGGTGGGTGTCGGAAAGAGGGGGCAAACGGCTGTGTTCAGGACGATTTTTTATCTGAGTGCATCCGGAAGGTTCATGATGCCCACGGTCTCATCATCGGATCGCCGACCTATTTTTCAGATGTTACGGCGGAAACCAAGGCGCTCATCGATCGGACCGGTTATTCTTCCAGGGCACAAGGGAACGCTCTGCGCCGAAAAGTCGGCGCGGGAATAGCGGTTGCCAGGAGGGCCGGGGAGATCCACGCGTTTCTCTCAATTAACCAGCTTTTCCTAATAAGTGAAATGATCGTTCCCGGCTCAAGTTATTGGAATGTGGGGATTGCAAAAGAGATCGGAGATGCCGTGAAGGACACCGAAGGGATCGAGACCATGCGCAGGCTGGGAGAGAACATGGCCTGGCTTCTGAACAAGCTCTATGCGGCGGAATAGCGATGATTGTCGGTCACCATTTGGTAGACGGAGACCGCCGCTCCCAACTTGTCGGCGAGCACTTCATCTCCTATAAAAAAATCGATGTCGCCGAAATGTTTCGATTTTAGCGTGAAAGCGGTGAAATAGTCTTCGCATTCCAAGGGCGGTTACAGTATACGGAACGGCCTATCTTTTCGTAAGATCGGCAACCGACCCTTTATCGGTATATTCAAAAGCGAATGCATGCTCTTTTGCTTCCAATTTATTCCCTCGCAACGTATCTAAAAGCAGTGTGGCTATGAGCGAGCCCATTTCAAAAGCGGGTACACTAATCGTAGAAATGGGCGGGGACAAGAGCGAGTTATTCTCCGAACTAACATAGTACTCATTACAGACGAGTGAAACATCATCCGGAAAACGAATATTAAGGGTTTGCAGAATATACAAAATCCAATAGATATACTCGCCGGAGGCGATTGTATAGAATGCTGGATGCGAATCTCTGTTTTTTGAAATAATGGTCCGTAGAATTGACGGCAGTGTTTCCGGATCATTGATCGTTACAATCTGTTTCGGAGAGTACGGCATGCCGCGGGTTTCACAAAACCGCTTATAGATTTCATAATAACGGAAATAGAGTTCGGTCTTCGGTTGATCAGAGAATCTGAGGAGGTAAATGTTGCGATGTCCCGTTCTATAAAGGAGATCTAAAACAAACTCCAAATATTCATTAAAGCCTCCATAGACGTTTACTCCCGCTTTATCACCTTCCAACCGTTCACCGAGATAGATGACAGGATAGTTGCGCGAGATAAGATATTTCAGGTTGACGTTGTTATGAAAACGAGTGGCAATTATAAGTCCGTTTATCTGAGCGTTGTCGACGTACTGTAAGTACTGGTCCCCTGGAACGCCGTCTCCTGGTTCAGATATTTGAAGGATCGAATAACCATTTTCTTGAAGCACTGTGCGAATCCCTCGGACCAGTTCGATTACGAATCCCAAATCCGGTCTGGTAAGTTCGAATGCCGAGGTAACCAC
>CAZJBZ010000077.1:0-14465 GCA_964543975.1 uncultured Spirochaetales bacterium | reverse complement strand
GTCCCCGTTCCCCGAGCTTTGGGTATTTTGAAAGCGGAGGCGGAGAATAATCATCTCGATGCCGACCTGGTTGAACTCTTTATTCGTGAAAAGGTGCATGAGACAGGCGGAGAATAGCCGGCTGCCCTTTACCAGATAAGATAATTTCCGCCGTAAGTAAGTCCGCCGCCGAAACCGACGGTAATCAGCTTGTCCCCCCGGTCCAAAAGCCCTTTTTCTTCCATCTCTTCCAACGCGATCGGAACGCTTGCCGCCGAGGTGTTGGCATATTCCGCGATATTCAAGTAAAACTTATCGACTGAAATACCCATCCGTTTGGCGGCAGCCTCGATGATTCTGATGTTCGCCTGATGGGGAACGATATAGGAAATATCGTCTATTGAGAGGTTGTTATGGGCCAAGAGATGCCGGATGGTGTTGACGATGACCCGTACCGCGAACGTATAGACCTGTCTGCCGTTCATGCTCAGGTATAAATCTTCCTCTTGAATCGAATCTGAATTGAACGGTGTGCGCGACCCTCCCGCCTGTCGTTTCAGATAGTCGGCCCCGCTTCCCTCCGCCCTCAAACTGGAATAGACGATCCTGCTTTCCGTCCCGCCGGTGTTCGGTCCGACCACCGCGGCGCCGGCCCCGTCCCCGAAAAGGACACAGTCGCGGTCCTGCCAATTCGTGACCGCGGAGAGTGTTTCGGCGCCGATAACCAGGATATGTTCGGCACCGCCGGCTTCGATAAGACTGCGGGCAATCTCTAAACCGTAGACAAAACTGGTACAGGCGGCGAGCAGGTCCATGGCCCCCGCCCGATGAGCGCCGATTTTATCCTGTACAATACAGGCGGTTGACGGGAAACCGGGATGGTCCGGAGAGGCGGAACCGACCAGGATCATATCGATGTCGTCGGCGGTAAGGCCCGCCTTTTCCATCGCTTTATTTGCCGCCGGAATGGCAAGATCAGAAGCTGCTTCATCTTCTGAAGCTATATGCCGATAATGTATACCGGTATGAGATACGATCCACTCGTGGGAAGTATCGAGATTTTGCGCCAGTTCGTGGTTGGAGATCCGTTTTTCGGGTACATAAGAGCTGATTGATTGTATGTACGCTTTCATCGATTTTCTCCTTACATAGATTCTAAGGTGCGGGAATTCGACATGTCGAATTGTGGTTCTCGACGACTATATAGGAATGATAGACGTATGGTCAAGACCATGATACTATGAGAAGTAATTCTGAAAGTAAGCTGTGGGAATTCGAAATGTGAACGATTGTATTGAAAATAGACCGTCAATTTGATAATTCGCCTTCATCTAAGGCGTCTCTCCTGGGGAAATCGCCATCAAATTGACGGTCCTTATTACCTGGAACGGTCAATGTAGTTCACATTTCGAATTCCTGTACTATGAGGTTGGATGAGTTTAATCGGCGTAATAAGCAGTGATAGTCAGATAAACACCCTTGTCAAAGAAGAATTCGAAGAGAAAGGGAAAGACGGCTATATTCTTCACTTTCCGGAGTCGGAGCAGGCAATTCTGGAATTTCTCAATTTCGATCTGCCTGAAATAGTCATTATCAATTTTACCGATTCTTCCTTGGCTATTGAGAGAATTTTAGATCAGATAAAAAATGACGCGTGGCTCCATAATTTCGGCATAGTAGGCATCTACGACGGGGAAACCTACGATGAAGAAAGTCTCCATAAGCAGAATAAAGATCTCAACATTCTTACCTTTTTAGACGATCAGCGGCTTCGCTCTCATCTGTATAAGAGCGTGCAGATTATCGACCAAAACAGACAGATTATTTTTCACCGCGATTTATCGGAGAAGTTGGTGGATAAGGTAAGCGGATCGTTCGTTATCGATAACGATATTCTGGCCGTTTCGGTCTATGCCGGGATTGCGGCAACGGTCTTGTCCCAATACGGGTATATCAACCCCGATTCAAAGATGCATCTGCAGCTCTGTCTCGCGGAGCTGATTGTCAACGGCATCGAGCACGGCAACTGCGGGATTTCTTTTGATGAGAAGACCGAAGCGCTGGAGAACAGGAAAAGTGTGGTCGAACTGGTTGAAGAAAAGTGCCGAGAACCCGCAATCGCGGCAAAACGGGTCACCTTCGAATGGGAGATTAAGGATGAGTATACCACCTTCGTCATTCGGGACGAGGGGGACGGTTTTGATGTGCGGGGGCTTAGAAAGAAGGTCCGGCATGAAGGGCCCTATTCCCTCCACGGCAGGGGCATCAAAATGGCACGACTCTTTGCCCATAAACTCTTCTATAACGCCAAAGGCAACAAGGTCATCATCGTCATCAGACATGAGAATCAACCTTCACGCGAGGCACCCGAAGGTTTTTCCGATGAAGAGCTTTTATGCGCGGTCCCCGGTGACATCATTTTTAATGAGGGCGAATCGAGCGATTTTCTCTATTATATATCGAGCGGTACGTATACTGTGTATCACAGCGGACGGCAGATCGGGAAACTTGGCCCTGAAGACATCTTTATGGGCGAAATGTCCTTCCTCCTGAATAACCGCCGGAGCGCCACGGTTAAAGCGGAGACGGAAGGACGGCTGCTCAAAATCTCGCGCAGGGCGTTTATCGCAGTGGTCAAGGACTATCCTCATTACGGTATTTTTCTCTCTAAATTGATTGCCCGCAAATTGGTCCGCGCTAATGTACGAAACGCGGCCACGTGACCGTTCTCAGCCGGCCTTTAGGTGGCGGGACCTCCGACCGATTGTTTTTTCCCTTTTCGGGCTGGTTTGGCCGGGTTCGATCGAGGGCCCCTTCGAAAAATCTTACAAAATTCGTTGGTACTCTTCCCTTGCTTCCTGCTGCGCCTGCAGCCGCAATGTGCTGATTTCCGACAGATTCTTTTTGAGAATAGAGACGATATACGAATCGATTTCTCCGTTGTCCGACAGTTCGTCGATTACGGCGAGGACTTCGCGGTCCGACATCCCTTTTCGATAGGGCCGGTCTTCCGTTAGAGCGGTAAAGATGTCGGCGACGGCAATGATTCGAGAACCCAGCGGTAGGGTTTTTTCCGTTAAATGAAACGGATAGCCGCTTCCGTCCAACCGTTCATGATGGTAGGACGCCCAGGTATTTATATGGTCCATCGATTCAATCTGATCTATCAGATTGAACGTGAAAAACGCGTGGCGTTTGATGATATTGAACTCCCCTTCGGTCAGGGCCTCTTCTTTATCAAGGATTTCTTTGGGTATGGACAACTTGCCAAGATCGTGCAGGTAGCCGGCTATCTTGATGTCTCTGGTTTCCCGCTGCGAAAAACCCATTATCGATGCGATTTTTTCCCCTACTGCCGCCACGCCTGTTGAATGGGTCGCCGTATGCCGACTGCGGAAATCGATTATCTTTGAAAAAAGTTCGGCGAAACTGAGCAATCCGTCCGTATCCAGCACGATGGATGCGCGCAGTACTCCCCTGAACATCATCGAACTTCTCGAAGGTGAGGCGGCTTCCAGCCAGAAGTATTCCCGGACTGCCAATTTCGTAAAGATTTCGACAAAATCCGTCTTAAACATCGTCTCTTTTTTTGCAGTTATTTTGTCAATAATTCCTTGGGCCTGAGTAATCGGTTCCTCCTTGGGATTGATTAATACGGCGATCCTGTCGGCTAAATGAATGATATGACTGTAGAAGGGGACCTTGTTTCCTTTAAAAACGGTGCCCTTTCCACGGCTCCAGGGAACATGGTGGTACCGGATGATCTCCGCGACACTGCTAAGCGGTTCGAAAGAGTTGAGAAGAAGGTACCCCAATTCGGCGTGCTTATGAGGGTTTTTTACTTCAAAATCGAGAAATTCGAGCCGTTCACTCAGCGAGAGCGCTCCGATGTCGTGGAGAGCGCCCGCTAATATCAATTCGTCTTGTTCGGCGGCATTGAGTCCCATTTCAACACCCAAACTGAAGGCGATATAGGCCACCTTCATATGGTGATCGGCAACGGAAGTGCTCACAAGGTCCACCGCCTGGGAGAGGGACATGATCAGCTCGTACAATAGGATTTTAGGTTCCCTTATCATTTTTATAATATACCAAAAGAATGATTCTTATGGTAGTTCTCTTTTTAAGGTCATTGCAAAAATTTCAATTGCTTATATTATAGAAATAATCCCCTTGGAAGGTGAATGACCGGTGTGTCCCTTCCGGCAAGGCCGGCAATTCGAGAGAGTAAGCCGCGGGACAGCTTCAATTCCGGCGGCTGGGAGGTTTATCATGAAAAAAACGATTGTTATTGTTATCCTTTTGACGGTCGCATTCCCTTTCACGGGTGCCGCGATCGACCGCATTACGATCTCCTCACCGTATGTCGATCCCGCTGCGGCGGAAAACGGCCGTTTTATCGACAAACTTCTCCGTGAGGCGGTCGTCCAGGCCAACGGGTTTTACAGCGACTCTTTTTCGGTCCGTTACGACGGAGGACACGGTGCGGCTTTGGGGGGCGATATCACCCTCGACGAGACCACGGAAGTGACGAATGCCGTCTATACCGTTAAACTTTCCGCTTTTTTTAACGGGCCTCAATCGACAATGACGTTGACAATGGCACCTGCTTCGCGGCCGGGCGGCAGTAAAGCGGGCGAGGACGGACAGCCTGCCGAGTTATCTTCAACTATTTTAGGTCCCATTACCGAAGAACGATCGAACCACATCTCCGACCTTCTTTTTCTCTTGTGGAGCGGGTTTAACGGCTATTTCGAGGAGGAAATGACCGCTCCTCCTCGTTATGTGGAAGAACTTCCCGCCGACATAATAGGGGAGAGTATCGCTCCCTCAGGCGTCATGCAGCTGTATCCCTACTCCGCGGCGGTAAAGTCGGACGGCAACATCCTCGTCGGTATGATCTCCCGCTGTGTGGAGTTGGACCGAAGGATGCGGATTGTCCGCGAACACGGAAGTTCGTTTGTCGAGGAGAATAACTACAATTTTGCCTATGGGGTCTCGGTGACCCCGGGGGGCACGATTTTCTTGAAACCGTCCGCCGGAAGAGAGGTGTACAAGCTGATCGAAGGAGCTGCTCGGCCGCAGAGAGTCCGGGTGGGGCTGGATGTTACCGGTCCTGTCGTCGCTTTACCGGACGGCAGTGTGGTGGTTATCGATATTGCGAAAAAGAAAGCGTTGCGTATCGACGGAAGAAAAAAGCAGGAACTCGATCTCTTTACCTACGAACACGATTACATCAGTACCGCCGCGGCAGGGCCGGAGGGGAACCTCTGGGTATTCGATTCGGTCGAGGGCCGGATACGGATATACGCCCCGGACGGCACCATGGTGGATTCCATCGTCCCCATCGTCGATACCGACATATCACTCAATCCTTTGGCAATGGCGGTCTATCCCGACGGCCGATTTCTCCTCTATTCGTACAACGGTCTCTCCTGCTTCGGAAGGGACGGGATACCGATTTGGAAGATGATCGAACTTGATGTAAACGGGGGTGAACCGCTTCCGCAGATGGCGGGAATCGCTGTAGACGGTAATTCCGGGCTCATCTATCTTGCCGATGTTACGGGACGGCGGATTATATCCCTCTTTGATACAGCCTACGCCGAAGAGTACGGCTTACGCGATCCTGAAACCGAACGGATTCTCGAATTCAACAAAAGCCTCTCCGAAAATCCCGGGTCCGTCGATATCCTCATGAAGAGGGCACTCTTTTACGAAGAGATCGGATCGTACGAGCTTGCCCGGACAAATTGGGAACTGATCTTGGATTATGATCCTTTTCATGAGGAAGCGCTTTCGCGTCTCGATTCGATTGAACTGGACGTTTTAAAAACCAACGCGGAGAAGCTGCACGCTGAAACGGTGCGTCTGTTGGGAGCGCTCGGTCCGGAATCGGCACGAGACCTCTACAGCCAAACGGTCCGGCTCTATGAGAGAATTATGAGGCTCGATCCCGATGACGCGGCGACCCAGGCAAGAGTACAAGAGCTGAAAGAGAAGTTCACGGAACGATCGGCTGAGCCTGCGCAACAGCGGGAAACCTTTACCGTGGTCGAAGTATCGTTGAACAATATTTTCCCGTCTCTGCTGCACTATTACCGGAGTAACGCCGCCGGTTCGGTCACCGTACGGAACGATCTCGATCGGACCGTCACCGGAATAACGGCACGCTGCTCTATTCGTAAATACATTGATTTTCCTGTTGAAACGGCGGGTCCGGACGCGTTGGCGCCGGGGGAAGAGGCGGAAATACCTCTCAACATCCTGTTGAATGAAGAGGTGTTGAAACTTCAGGAGGACCTCCCCATACAGGCCCACATCGAGATAGGAGGTAAAGCCGAAGGGACGGAGGTTGTTTCCGTTGTCAATAAAACGGTTTCCCTCCACCGTCGGACCGCTTTGACGTGGGACCAATCGGGGAGATTGGCCGGATTCATCATGCCCAATGAGGAGATCGTCTCCCGGTTTTCCCATCGGGTCCTGGCGGTAGCGGAAGGGCCGCCCGGATTATCGGCGGCCCCAACGGATACCCCCGCCACCGGACTGCCGGAAAAAATGGCCCGTGCGGCACGGATCTGCGATGCAGTCGGAACCTACGGCATCAACTACATAGAAGATCCGGAATCGCCCATTTCACAGATTTTGGAGCAAAAAGGGGCGATCGATACGGTGCGTTTTCCCAGAACAACGTTGTTCATACAGTCGGGCGATTGTGACGATACGACCGCCCTTGTGGGCTCTCTGCTGGAATCGGTCGGGGTAAGGACCGCCATCATGACCAGCCCGGGACACGTCTTTCTGGCCTTCGATTCGGAGGAACCGTCGGAAAACAGCTGGCTGTTCGCATCGGACGAGTTTGAGACTCTGGTCTATGAGAGGACGGTCTGGATACCTGTTGAGACTACTATTCTGTCGGAGGGTTTTGTCCGGGCATGGAAGAAGGCCTCCGAATTGGTCCGTCGACATAAGCAAGAGGGTGAACTGGAGTTTCTGCCGGTCCACACCCTGCGGGACGCCTATCCGCCTCTTCCCCTCTCTACCGAAACCTCTTTGGCGGTCCCCATTCCGGAACCGGAGTCGGTTGCCCCGCTCTACGCGAGTTCGATAAAGGGGCTTCGCGCCTCTCTTTACAATCGGGCGCTCGATTCCCTGTTTGAGCGAGTGGAAACCCTCTCCGGAATAAAGAAGGTGAAGATCGGCAACCGAATCGGGGTTTTGCATGCTCGTTTCGGCAGCGTTGAGGAGGCGAAAAAAAGCTTCATTGCCAACATCGAAGAAGCCCCGCAGTTTTTACCGTCATATGTCAATGCGGCCAATATCATGCTGCAAGAGAACAGGCCGCTTGAGGCGAGAGAAATACTGGAGAAGGGTATTTATCTGCAGCCTGACTCCCCCCTTCTCAATCTCCTTATGGCCCGGACCTATGTCCTTACCGAAGATGCGGCTGAAGCATGGCGTTACTTTCGTGTGGTGGAGGCGGAGGCCCCTGAGACGGCGTCCCGCTTCGAGCAGTTTTTTGGGACGGGCACGGGACAGCCGGAAACCGCCGAACGTGCGGGGACGGAGGGACCCGATTTCCCCTTTATCTGGCCCTCTGAATAGGGTATACAGAACTCTCATTTTCCCTTACTATCGTATCGTATTATACCCGGTCCCTGGAGCTTGTATGGATCACTTGGATCATCTGGAATGCATCGGTGTCAGAATTCTGCGAGAGGCCTATGCCAACTTTAAAAACCTTTGCATGCTCTGGTCTATTGGGAAAGACAGCACCGTGCTTTTGTGGTTGGCGCGAAAAGCCTTTTTCGGACATGTACCGTTTCCGTTAGTTCATATAGACACTAGTTTCAAAATCCCTGAAATGATCGAATACCGCGATCGGTTGACGCGGGAGTGGCATCTGAACATGATTTACGGACAAAACCGCGAAGCCGTCGAAGCGAAACGGACCTATCCGGACGGCGCCGTGGACCATATTTCGTGCTGCAGAATGCTGAAATCCGAGGCACTCAAAAACACCTTAAGCGGTTCATGGCCCAGATTCCGCTTTAACCACGCGAAGGACAAGTACGAGGTAGACCGTAACACGGACCCTTTTACCGGAGTCATCGTGGGCGTACGTGCCGATGAAGAGGGGTCACGATCGAAGGAGCGCTATTTTTCCCCCAGAGACAAGAACAACGAGTGGGACGTGGGGGACCAGCCTCCCGAGTTTTGGAACCAGTTTAAAACCGATTTCGCGCCCGGCACCCATGTCAGAATTCATCCTCTTTTGGATTGGACCGAACTCAATATCTGGGAATATATAGAGCGTGAAGGTATTCCCACCGTCAGTCTCTACTACGACCGGGGAGAGGGGAAGCGGTACCGCTCCTTGGGATGCGGGCCCTGCACAACTCCGATCGAATCGGAGGCGAAAAACGTCGGCGAGATTATTCAGGAGCTGAGAAGCGGCAGACTGTCGCATATCGCGGAACGGTCAGGGCGCGCCCAGGACAAAGACGACGGGGGCGGGTTGGAAACGCTTCGGAAAGACGGATATATGTAATGAGTCAAATGAATATCGTTATCGTGGGACATGTCGATCACGGTAAGAGCACAATCATCGGTAGAATGTTGGCGGAAACCGGCTCTCTTCCGGAAGGGAAGCTGGAACAGGTGCGCCGGAACTGTGAACTGAACTCAAAACCGTTCGAGTACGCCTTTCTGCTTGACGCCCTGAAAAACGAACAGTCCCAGGGGATTACCATAGACAGCGCCCGGGTCTTCTTTAGTACGGAGAATCGGAGCTACATCATCATCGACGCGCCGGGGCATATCGAATTCCTCAAAAACATGGTCTCGGGTGCCGCCCGCGCCGAGGCGGCATTTCTAGTTATCGACGCGGAGGAGGGGATACAGGAAAACTCCCGTCGTCACGGCTACATGCTGGCCATGCTGGGGATTAAGCAGATCTGCGTGTTGGTCAATAAGATGGATTTAGTCGAGTATGACCGGCAGGTGTTTCGACGGATCGTCAGAAGGTATTCCCGTTTTTTGAAGAGCATCGACATTGAAGCGACCGACTACATTCCGGTAAGCGGCATCGAAGGGAGCAATATCACCGCCTTAAGCGACAAGATGGAGTGGTATGAAGGAGACACGGTCGTGGAGAGGCTCGACCGGTTTGAGGAGGAGGCCCCCACCGTCGACCTTCCTTTCAGAATGCCGCTGCAGGATGTGTATAAGTTTACCAGGTTTAAGGACCGGCGCCGCATCTATGCCGGCACTATCGAAACGGGAAAATTGGCCGTGGGTGACGAAGTTGTCTTTTTTCCCTCCGGAAAGAGAAGCACCGTTAAGAGCATAGAAAGTTTTAATTCCCACAAGGTGACCGAAATTGAAGCGCCGTGGACCACCGGTTTTACCTTAAGCGAACAGATTTTTGTTACCAGGGGTGAAGTAGCGGTCAGGCGGGAGGAACTACAGCCGAGGCTCGGTTCCAGAATTAAGGTGAGCCTGTTCTGGCTGGGTAAAATTCCCATGACCCTCAATAAGCAGTACTTTTTCAAACTGGGAACAACCAAAGTTTCCGCTTCCGTCGAAGAGATTGTTCGAGTGATCGATGCTTCCGATTTGAAAAATCAGTCCAAGAAGGAAATGATAGAACAGCATGACGTCGCCGAGTGTGTCATCCGATTGGGAAAGGCGATCACTTTCGATCTGGTCGAGGATATTGCTCCCACCAGCAGATTCGTGATTGTCGACGATTATGAGATACGCGGCGGAGGAATTATTCGCGAGCAATTGGAAGACCGGCAGGAGTGGGCCAGACGGAACGTTCTTCTGCGTAACTATAACTGGCAGGGGAGCAACATCCTGCCCCAGAAACGGGCGGAACGGTATAATCAGCGGTCGGCCCTCATTCTTATGACGGGTTTGGAAGACGACGGGAAGAAAATCATCGCGAAAAAGCTCGAAGAGACCCTTTTTCATGAGGGAAAGTTGATCTATTATCTAGGCATTGGAAATATGCTGTACGGAGTCAGTGCCGACATAAAAGAAGAGAACGGAGGAAGGACCGAACAGATCCGGCGGCTGGCGGAGCTGGCACATTTGTTTCTCGACGCGGGCATGCTCCTGGTGGTCACCGCGGTAGAACTCGCGCAAGAAGACCTCAATCTGATAAAACTCTCGATTAACCCGGACAGGATAGAAACCATCTGGGTGGGAGACGATATTACAACAGATATTTCCGTCGATTTACACCTCACTCCTGAAGAACCGCCCGAAGAGGCGGTTGAAAGAATCAAAGAAATGTTGAAAGATAAACGAATTATTTTTCGTCCTTTTTAATAAAAGGGTGTGACTGTGGTTTGAGGAGTTAAACGTGAAAACCAACTACATTCTGCGTTGTCTCGGCTGTGGGAAAACCCATCAGGACGACGGTATGACGCTTTCCTGCGGCTGCGGAAACAGTGCGTTTCTCCGGGCGGAATATACGACAAAACAGCTTACCGTAAAGAGTCCCGACCATGGATTGTACCGATTCGCGGACTGGCTTCCAATTTCAAGGATTTTGGAGGGGTCGAACGCCCCAATCACCTATAAGAGTGAAGCGTTTGGCCGAAAACTGGGGCTTTCCAACCTCTTTATTACCTTCAACGGCTATTGGCCGGAACGGATGGTCACCATGACGACCGGAACATTTAAAGAGTGTGAAGCTTACAGCGTTTGTGCCAGAATTCCTGAGAATTTCGATCAAACCTTAGTTGTCGCTTCGGCCGGCAATACGGCGCGAGCGTTCAGCAGGGTCTGTTCGGACAACGATATCCCGTTAGTGGTGGTTGTTCCCGAGCAGAACCTGAATGCCATGTGGTTTACGCGTCCCGTTAATCGGAACGTTTTCCTTATCGCGGCAGGCGGAACGAGCGACTATTTCGATGCCATAAAGTTGGCAGGCATGGTCATCGGTATGGACGGTTTTACTCCCGAAGGTGGAGCTAAGAATGTGGCCAGGAGGGACGGAATGGGAACAACTGTTTTGAGCGCCGTTTCGCATATCGGTAGAATTCCGGACTACTATTTTCAGGCAGTCGGGAGCGGGACCGGCGCGATAGCCGCCTGGGAGGCGAACGAACGGCTGATCGAAGACGGTAACTACGGTACGAATAAGATGAGTCTGCAGGTTTCGCAGAACTCACCGTTTCTTTTGCTCCACGATTCGTGGAAGAGGGGGGCCCGCGAATTGGCGCCCCTTGATAAGGACCTCACGGACAGGCAGATCCAAGAAACACTCGCCAAAGTGCTTTCCAACAGACAGCCTCCCTACAGTCCGACCGGCGGTCTGTTCGACGCGCTGCTCGATACGGCCGGTGATACCATCGCTGTGAACAATGAAGAGCTGCTTTCCGCGGGAATGCTCTTCAAGCAGACCGAATGCCGCGATATCTCCCCGGCGGCGGCGGTCGCCGCGGCGAGTCTTATTAAAAAAGTAGAATCGAAGACAATCGATCCGGACGCGACTATCATGTTGAATATTACCGGAGGAGGAATAGAAACACTCAAAGAGGAACAGGAACTTCATTTCCTCAAACCCAACCTGATTATACCGCAGGAAGATATTCGAAACGATAAAGTAGACATGATACTCAGCACGGCATCTAAGGAGCTAAGATATGGACTTGTTCGATAAATGTAAAACAGATGAAGGTTACTTTGGTCCGTTTCGGGCCCAGGGTGATGAATATTTTACCCGCCCCGTTCTAGACCCCACTCCCGGTCCTACAATGGATTTTCACGGGCAAGAAATGGTCATGTGGTCCGTCAACAACTACCTCGGATTAGCGGGTGATGAGGAGATAAAGGAGGAGGCGAGAAAAGCGCTGGAAACATACAGCATCAGCGCGCCTATGGGATCGAGGATGATGAGCGGAAACACTTCCTATCATCTCGATTTGGAACGGGACCTTGCCCGATACGCCCAAAAGGAGCAGGCTTTTCTCTTTAACTACGGCTATTTAGGTGTTTTAGGCACCATCTCTTCGTTGGTCGGTCAGGATGATATCATTATTATGGATAAATTGGCCCACGCTTCCATTGTAGACGGCGTTTTGCTCTCCAGAAGTCAATTCAGGGTATTCAAACACAACGATATGAACAGTTTGGAGATCGTCCTTAAAAGAGTAAACCGCGACCGAAAAGGCGGTGTGCTCATCGTTACTGAAGGGACCTACGGTATGACGGGCGACTTGGCCAAGCTGAAAGAGATATGTGAACTGAAAGACCGGTACGAGGCGCGGCTTTTTATCGATGACGCGCACGGAATAGGCGTGATGGGAGAGATGGGCCGGGGAACGGCGGACTTCTTAGGGGTCCAGGATAAAATCGATATCTATTTCGGCACCTTTGCCAAGGCGTTCGCTTCGATCGGCGGGTTCTCCGCGTCGAGCAAGGAGGTGGTGGAATGGATCCAGTACAACGCACGAACGCAGGTGTTCGCAAAGAGTCTTCCGATGGTCTACGTGTTGTCTCTGAAAAAGGCGCTGGAGAAGGTCCAACAAGGGGAAGAGAACCGGAAGAAGATGTGGGAGAACTCCCTCAAACTGAAACAGGGCCTGAAAGAGGTAGGGTATTACATCGGTCCCGGAGAATCGCCGATTTGCGCGGTGTTTGCCCCCATCGGCGAGAATGCCGTGAACGAAGTGGGTACCACAATGGTCCGGTACCTGCGTGAGAAAGGGATCTTTGTCACCGGCGTGGTGTATCCGGTCATTCCGTTAGGTCTGTGCATGTTCCGAATGATACCGACAACGGGCCATACGGATGAAGAAATTGAGCGGACGGTAGCTGCTTTTCGATCAATGCGTGACGATATCAATGTGGACCTCAATATGTCCGACAAGGATAAAGCGAATATTGGGAAGATATATGTTGACGAAAAAGCACATTAAAGAGCAGGGGATAGAAGGTCTTTACCGAGAGGTGGAAGGAAAATCTCCTGAAAAAATCGTAGCGTGGGCCTACGAAAATTTTAGACCCGATAGGATCGCGTTCGCGACAAGTTTCGGCGCGGAGGACCAGGTCCTTATCGATATGATCGCGTCGATTAATAAAAACGCGACGGTTTTCACGTTGGATACCGGACGTCTTTTTCAAGAAACCTACGACATTATGGAGCATACTCGCCTTACCTACAAAATTCCCATCCGGATTGTGTTTCCCGACAAGGCCGGGGTCGAAGAGATGGTCAATGAAAAGGGGCCGAATCTCTTCTACTATAGTGTTGAAAACAGGAAATTGTGCTGTTCGGTGCGGAAGGTGCGACCGCTGAAGCGGAAGCTCCGGCCCCTCGACGCGTGGATATGCGGCCTGCGCCGTTCACAGTCCGTTACTCGAAACGACCTCAAGGCCGTGGAGTGGGATGAAAGCAGCGGTCTGATAAAAATAAATCCTTTAGCAGAGTGGTCCGACGATGATGTGTGGAACTATATTCGCGAACATCGTGTGCCCTACAATCCGTTGCATGAAAAAGGTTTTCCCTCCATCGGATGCGCCCCTTGTACCAGAGCGATAAAACCGGGAGAAGACATCCGCTCGGGCCGATGGTGGTGGGAGAATCCGGAGTTCCGGGAATGCGGGCTTCATGAGAAGCAGCAGCAGTAGGCGTTAATCCTTCACTCTGGTTAAAGAGAGCGCCTTCAAGATAAAATCGGGCAGCGGTTTGGCCGGGTCCCGCCTCTCCAGATTAAGATACCAGCCTATTTTCTTGATAATCGGGATTTTATGGGTCTCCACGAACTCTATCAGAGTGCCGTCCGGGTCTTCTATATAGGCGAACCGGCCGCCCGCGTCTCCCATCTCGAACTTCTCACCGCTTTCCGCGGTAAAAGGGGCCCCATTCTCTTTGCAAAACTGTTTTAATTGGTCCATTCCGTTGACGTCGAAACAGATATGGATAAACCCCAAATCGCCCCAATATCTGTTTTCAAACAGTTTTCTCGGGGTCTCGTCCATGAGCTGTACCAGTTCGATGGTCGAGGTCCCTAAAAGATTACTCAATGCGCCTTTCCTGGGTATTGAATGGGTGAGCAGGGCCCGGCGGACTTTTCGATCTCCTCCGGGAAGCGTTTTAAAATCGGAGAAAACACCTTCTTCGTCGTACAGAAGAGAATCGTAGCCTAAAATATTTCGGTAAAAGGGCAGCGAACGGTCTATATCGCTTACTCCGATCAACGCTCCGGAGACTCCCCCGGTGGGATGGTCCGGCCCCATGAACCAATCGTGGGCCCGAACAACGGCAAACAGATTACCGTAAGGGTCCGTCAGAAAAAACTGCTGATTACCGACCGGATCTTCGGTTAAAGGATATAACGTTTGCGTGTCAAGCGATTTAATTCCGGCGTACGCGCCCTCTACATCGCAGCTTTTGACCCAGGCAATGTTGATTCCCAAGTCACCGATCTAAGGTTGAAAGGGAGGGAGTTGCGGTTTTCGGCTTGTAT
>CAZJBZ010000076.1:0-14665 GCA_964543975.1 uncultured Spirochaetales bacterium | reverse complement strand
TTACAAGCAGATTAAGAACTATTTTGGGTGTGGACGGTTTGGTCATGTTCAATAGGTTCTTTAAACCGGACGTCGATATTGATTCGATGAAATTAAGGCATGCCGATGTCTTAAGCACTCCCCAAGAGATGGCCCTGCCGCTTCAATGGATAGCACTTCTTTCGGGTAGGCTTGATTGTGATTTTTCGGCAACAACGGGTGTTCATGATGCGGAAGGAGTGATAAAACAACTTCTTGTGGGAGCGAAAACGGTACAACTCTGCTCTACCCTTTTTAGGAACGGGCTCAAAAAAATTGCGGTGATGATTAAAGAAATGGAAGAGTGGATGGACAGCCATGATTTCACATCGGTCGAGGCTTTCCGAGGATCGTTATGTCAGGAAAATATAGAAAACCCGGTTGCTTTTGAACGGTCCCAATACATCAAAGCGATCGTAGGCATCGAATAGAAAAGAGGGAGGATCAAGAATGGAAATACCGAATGACAGAAAATATCAAAAAACCCACGAATGGATTCGCGTTGAGGAAAATCTTGCTTATATCGGTATAACGGATTATGCTCAAGATTCGCTTGGCGATATCGTATTTGTCGAGCTTCCCGAGAAAGATGCTGTGTTGGAGAAAGGTGATGAGATAACGACAATTGAATCCGTTAAAGCGGCTTCTCCAATCTACACTCCGGTAAGCGGAACAATTTTCGAAGTAAATGAGGATTTGGAAGAAAAACCTGAACTCATCAATGAAGACCCCTATAACACCCATATCGTTGTTATCGAAATGGAGGAGGAGTTTGACGGCTCTTCGCTGCTGGACAGCGAGGACTATGAAGCTTTTATCGAACAGGAAAAGGAAGAAGAATAGCTTCGAATGAATCCGTATATACCCCATACCGCTGCCGACATCCGAAAGATGTTGTCCGTCCTCGAAGTTACAGGAATAGACAAGTTATTTGAAGATATACCTGAAGAGGTACGGTCCGACTGCTTTCCAACTCTTCCAATCGGCCTATCGGAGTATGAAGTTACCCAAAAACTGAGGAGTATTGCGGAAAGGAATGACTACCGCGGCGTATCATTTCTTGGATGTGGCTGTTATGACCACATCATACCGGCAACGGTGGATCATGTTATATCACGCTCGGAATTCTATACATCATACACCCCTTATCAGGCTGAAATTTCTCAAGGAATACTACAGGCGATATTTGAGTTTCAAACCCTCATGTGTGAGCTGACGGGGCTGGATGTATCCAATGCATCCCTCTATGACGGGCATACAGCCGCCTCGGAAGCGGCTGTCATGGCACTCAACAGTAAACGCGGCAGGAATACGGTCCTCTATTCGGAATCCCTCCATCCCTTTACAAAGGCGGTCCTTCATACCTACTTTTATGGAACAAAGGTCATTCTCAAAGAAATAAAAGAGGAGGAAGGTGTTACCTCTATTGAGAGAATGGACGAAATTCTCGATGATTCGGCAGCCGCGGTCATTGTGCAGTCACCGAACATTTACGGTTATCTTGAAGATTATGCCGGATTTGCCGAACGGATCCATGAAGCGAATGCTCTCTTTGTTATCTCGGCAAATCCGATGAGCCTTAGTGTCTGTAAATCGCCACATGAATGGGGTGCGGATATCGGCATTGGGGATTGTCAACCGCTCGGTTTACCAATGTTTTTCGGCGGACCGTCGGTAGGATATATAACGGCACGGGAAAAACTGCTTCGGAAAATGCCGGGTCGTATTGTGGGTGAAACCGTTGATAGAGATGGTAATCGTGCCTTTGTGCTAACCCTCCAAGCTCGTGAACAACATATAAAACGGGAACGCGCTACGTCGAACATCTGTTCCAACCAAGCGCTGGCCGCGTTAGCTTCCAGTGTTTATCTATCGGTCGTTGGAAAGGAAGGGTTTCGAGAAGCCGGAACATTGAATCTTCACAAGAGTCGTTATCTCTATGAACGAATGATTAATGAACTACCGGTAAGGCCGCTCCACGAGAAACCGTTTTTTAACGAATTTACCCTTGTGTTTGAACAGGATGTTCAAACTGTTTTTTCGGCGATGCATGAAAAAGGAATACTCTCCGGGATTCCCCTAAAAAACATAATCCCAACCGCTTCTCCCAATGCGCTCGTGATCGCGGTAACCGAAAAACGGTCGAAAGAGGAATTGGATACGTATGTCGATACCATGAAAGAGGTGTTGCGATGAACTTCCCCCTTCTCTTTGAGCGGTCGAAAGAGGGCAGAAGAGGGTACCGCTTTCCTCCGCTTGATTCGGGCAAGGAGAATGATACTCTTCTCGATTCTCGATTGGCTGGAGGGCGTGATCCTGCATTGCCTGAACTTGCGGAGACGGATGTTGTCCGCCATTACACGAACCTTTCTAAACGTAATTTCGGTGTTGATTTAGGGTTCTATCCCTTAGGTTCCTGTACAATGAAATATAATCCGAAAGTGAATGAAGTTGTTGCTTCCTTATCCGGATTCAAAGATATTCATCCGCTGGCACCTGAAGAAACTGTTCAGGGAATGCTTTTCCTCTTTTATGATCTGTTGGTAAAACTGAGTGAGATCACAGGGATGGAATGGGGGACGCTCCAGCCTTTCGCGGGCGCCCACGGAGAGTTTACCGGAATGAAACTGTTCCGCGCCTACTTTGACGAACGGGGAGAGATAAAACGACGGAAAATTATCGTCCCCGACTCGGCCCACGGTACAAATCCCGCATCCGCTCATATTTCGGGGTTCGAGGTTGTCGAATTACCGTCCGACTCGGAAGGAATGGTAGATTGCGAGATGCTTGAAGAACATCTCAACGATGAGCTGGCCGGCATTATGCTCACTAATCCAAATACTTTAGGTATTTTTGAAAAAAACATTCTTAGAATTGCAAAAATGGTACATGAAGCAGGAGGCCTTCTCTACTACGACGGCGCAAATCTTAACGCCGTATTGGGAAAAGCCCGTCCCGGAGACATGGGTTTTGACGTTGTTCATCTCAATCTTCATAAAACCTTTTCAACACCGCACGGCGGCGGCGGTCCCGGGGCCGGGCCGATATTAGTCGGCAAAAGGCTGGTCTCCTTTCTTCCCGATCCCGATATCATCGATGTTGATGGTGCGAAGCGATGGAAAGAGAAATCACCCCATTCTATCGGCAGAGTAGCGGGATTCCACGGTAATGTCGGTGTTTTGGTAAGGGCTTACGCGTATATTCTTTCTATGGGTGCGGACGGTTTAAAGGAAGCAGCCGAAAAAGCGGTTTTGAACGCAAATTATTGTAAAGAGAAATTAAAAAAGAGTTTTGATCTCCCTTTTAAAACGATCTGTAAACATGAGTTTGTCCTTTCAGCTAAAACAGTAAAGATGAAATACGGCATTTCCGCGCTGGATGTAGCAAAAAGGTTACTGGATTTCGGAATTCATCCACCGACGATCTATTTTCCATTGATCGTTCCGGAAGCTCTTATGGTTGAACCGACCGAAACAGAATCGATAGAAACACTCGACGGATTCGTTGAGGTTATGGAAAGGATCGCGAGTGAAGCTCAACACGATCCCGAATTGTTAAAAAACGCACCTCAATGCACACCGGTTAAGAGAGTAGATGAAGTTCGGGCCGCTAAACATCCTGTTCTTCGTTATCGTCCGCATGAAAAATCAGGTATGGATACGACATGAGGCGTGATGAGTTCAAGGACAGTGATTTTAACGACATCCGCCCCTACAGAGATGAGGAACTTCGTAACGTCATAAATAGGATCAGTAAAGATCCGTGGATCATAAAATCTCTCCGTCGATTCTTAATGCCCGGTTTACCAGGGTTTCTTGTCCCGTTCGGAGAGGGTATTATATGGCTCTATCTGCAACTCAAATTGGTGCGAATACGAACGGTTGATGATTTTCATGAGATTTTCATGAAAAAGACCGTTTTGGAATGGATAAAAAAGAGGACAATCTCGGAGTTAACCAACACAGGTATCCACTTTGTTTTACGAACGAAGCCGTCTCTCTTCATCACAAACCATCGCGACATCACCCTCGATTCCGCTTTTCTCTGTTTTGTTTTGATGCAATATAACTTTAAAACTCCTGAAATTGCTTTCGGAGACAATCTGCTGATCAATGATTTTATCGCAGATATCATACGGATTAATAAAAGCTTTATAGTCCGTCGCAATCTCCCGATTCGCGATCAATTGAAGCAGTCGATCCATCTTTCTAATTATATCTGGTATATTCTCAACAAGAACCATTCCATATGGATCGCCCAGCGCGGGGGTCGCGCGAAAGACGGTGACGATCGAACCAATCCTTCACTGATAAAAATGCTCTATCTTTCTCAGCGGAAAGACGGATTGGATTTTTCCAGTTTTATCAACGCATGCAATATCGTTCCGGTCGCCATCTCGTACGAATTCGATCCGTGCGATACAATGAAGGCGAAAGAAATTAGTATTTCTCGAACAACGGGAGAATACAATAAAAAGCGGAGGGAAGATTTGGTTGCTATCCTAAAAGGTATGAACGAACCGAAAGGCAGAGTGCACTACGCGTTCTGTGAACCGCTGTCGGGGGAATGGAATTCCGCTAAAGATGTTGCCGAAGAAATTGACGGAAAAATTATATCCAACTATCGTCTCTTCCCCTCAAACTATATCGCTTATGATCATCATTTTTCGACAGATAAATACAAAAACCTCTATACTACCGGAGAACGGGAACGGTTTTTAGCCCGTTTCGAGGAAAGTCCGGAACATATCCGGGAAACCGCTTTTGAAATTTATGCTCGACCGGTAATCAACAAGGAAACGCTTCCTTCAGCTTCCGAATAATGAATGGTAAACCAGATTTCTTAATTATTACCCTAGTTCTTCCTCCGGAAAAAGGGTCTAAGTACATTTCGATACTCGGCACTCCGCATGGGGAAAGATGGCCGAAAGAGGGGGAACGCTGGATGGTTCTCCCAACTTCTGAACAGGTAACAATTAAATCGGTTGAACGAAACGGAACGCTGAGTATGAAGGTGCAGGTAAAAGGGATTGCTCGAAAAAAAGTTAAAGCGGGTTTTCTTCTCCTTTCGAGTCGGTCTATGCCGGAAACAGGCACCGTTTTCACAGCGTATGTAGAGGATAAGAGAGCATACACTAATCGGCCCACAACTAATACCCAATGTTTCTTAGAAGTCGATGGGTTCCCGGTGTTAGGCTGCAGTAAAAAGGACGGTGTAGAGGTGGCTGTTACCGACAGAACAACGAATAAAATGTCGAGGAACGTGCTTCAAATTTGTTCGAATACTCCTCTCTATCTTTTCCCTTTTTCACGAGCAGTCTTAAAAACGCGTGATACGTCCGATCGAATAAACATACGGATACTGATTGGAAGCGGTATTCCGAAAGACTCTTTTTCCGATTATTTCAGAAAAATCCATGGTATTCTCGCTAAAACGGAAACAAAGGGTGTTCCCTCTAGAGAACTGTATAAGGCCGGTCTTTCAGCACGAGGTTGGATGCCTCGGGTCCCCCCTTTGTCCGACACCCTTACCGATTGCGTACCGTTTTCGGATGACAGGTGGTGTGTATCGGACATTTTTCTTGAGAAGATACGTCGAGTTCTGGATAAAGTGACTAATGTAGAAGGCGGAGTGGAACGCGAAAGAGTGATTAAATCAATGGATTTACCGGAAGAATTCACCAAAAGTATTTTGAACTATTTCAATGGAAAAACTATTTTTATAACGGAAGGATTTGTGGTCTCAAAAATGATATCGCAGTCTAATCTCTCGCCTATGTCGAAACAGCTGCTGCGACAGCTGCGCGAAGAAGCATTTAGCGGGGTATCTCTTCGGAATATTACATCCTCACAGATTCGAGAGCAATACAATAAACTTGTTCGTATCGGTATGGCGGTTGTGATTGGTGATGACATTCTGTATCATAGGAATATATACGAACAGGCAGTCAGCCGGTTATGCGGTGCTCTTTCCCATAAGAGAGCATTATCGATCGGTGAGGTAAAAACTCTGTTTTCCTTATCGCGGAGGTACGCGGTCCTTCTAATTGAAAAACTTGCCGGAGAGGGAATAATTGAGAGGGACGAAGAATCCCGCGTAACGGCCGGTTTGGGGACAAAAGGCGGAGAATTATGAATAGAAAACCAACACAGTCACGACTAATTATTCTCCTCTTCTTCTTCGGATTTGTATTCTCATGCAGTGAAAAGCCTCCCCGGATTGCTCAAACATTTCAGCAGCTTACCTTAGTCCGCGACTTGAAGTTGGATGCATATTATGAACAGCTGACACTTTTTACGCAGATTGTAGACGAAGACGGAAATGACGATGTGGAAACTGTCTATTTAATCCACGATGAAAAGGAACTATTTTGGGAATTAAATGCCGAAAACCGACAAACGAAGGAAGAACAGGGAGAGTTTTGGGTCGGCTCTAATCAGATTATTATGAATGATTTTTCTTCCCTGCCTCGAGGGGAATATCGGCTCATGGTCATCGATACCGCGGGAGAGCGGGACCGGTTTGAGTTGTTTCTTTCCTTTGACAATTACGATCCGCGTACCATGAATTTTCCCGCTGCAACGATTGGAAACAATACAATTAGAATTGAAAGCGGCTACACCCAACATACCCTCTGGTTTTATAATGCCGCCGGTACACTGTTGCATACCCTTAAGAGTAAAGAAAAAGAAATTCCCCGTACCCGGATTGTTGCACGTATCGAAAAAGGGGAAGAACCCTCGTATTTCTACTGCTACGTCTATTTAGAGAATGAAGGAGTAGGACTCCTTTCCGGACCTTATTTTTTTTGAAAGATTCGAATGAAGATTTCATGCAGCCGCTGCAAAACACTTTTACCGAACCGGTTTGAAAAGTCATGCGCCGCTCTTTGGATGGAAAAACCTTGTCCGTATTTTTTTTTCAATTCATCCCAATGTTTTACAATCCATACGTAGAGGTCGGCCGTTGTTCTGCCCGGAAATCGATGGAGTAAGTTTTCCGTTTTGAGAGTGACTACAATTGGAAGAAAAACTGTTTCGTGCCATGAACGTGCGGCTTCTTTAAAGGTAATCTCATCCGGCCGGTTTTCATTAAGGTAGTATTTGTGACCTTGAATATGTTTTGCAATTTCATCGTATCGGCCGGGGGCGGAAAATACCAATTCATCCCTGTCCATTATCTCATCGAGACCTGTTTCTTCAAAGAACTTGTCCCTTTCGTAGAGGATTACGCGGCGTTTGAGATCTTCCCTCGTCATTGAAGGGTCGAGCTTAATTTCGGAGTTCAGAGAAGAGACCTCCGCGTCTATGGCCTCTACTCCCTGTGCTGCCGCTACTGAAACCCGATGGTTTCCATCCCGAACAAAGTAAACGCCGCCAATCTCATAGAGGCGAATGGGGGGCAGAATCACGTTTTTCAGATGAGCTTCATCGACACTCGTCCATCTACCCTTATTATGCCGGTTTCTCGGGAGAAAAGTCTTGTTAAAGTCTCTGTATCGGCCTTCACTCCCCGCGATTTTTGAAATTGAGACTACTTGAAGCCCTCTGTATTGCTCGCCGCGGGCCTTTACCATATCCTTTACGTCATCCAACGCCAGCAGTTCCTGTCGTTCAGGATTAAACATACTGAAAATATTCGCAAAAAGCTCGCGAGTGCGCGCCTTTGTAAAATCATCGTTAGCTTGTGCTCTGTAATTCGGCTCTATCATTTTTTACCTCTAATTCAATAACTGCATGGGAAAAGGCATTGATTACTGTTGTATGGAAATAAACGGTTTCCCGTATTGAATTTATATCATAAAGATGAATATGACCATGAATTAAATAGGTCGGTTTGAATTTTCTTATAAACCAGAGAAAAACTTTAAAGCCGCGGTGGCAGCGATCTTCAGGGATATCGTGGATACCGTAAGGGGGTGCGTGGGTTAACAGAATATCGAGATATCTGCCGTGAAATATGCGGTGGAAGAGCAGGGCCGGAATCAGTTTGCAGATGTTTAGAAACATGCCGAACTCTTTATATTGATTTTGGTTGTTATTGTACTGCATGCTTCCGCCGAGGCCGGCGACGATGAGATTTTTAACTCTTTTTACCTTGTTGCCGATATAGATGGAGCCGTAGGTGTGCCTGATCAATTTGGAAGAGGCTACTAAGGAAAAATCATTTTCTCGATTTCCGTGTTTAAAATAGTCATACTCTTTAAGATTGTGATTTCCGAAGACGAACAATAACGGTTTATTGAGAGAACTGACGATGAATCCGTAGTATTCCATAGGAAGATCGCCGGCCCCTAAGATCATATCCACATCATGAAACCGTTCTTTGACCGTATTAGTGTAAACGAGTGGATCGCGCTGATCGGCCACACATAAAATTTTCATTGACTATTGGGTCTCTTTCACAATGCCGCTTTTACTAGTGGTGTTTGTACAATCGCCTCAAACGACGTCGATTTTTTTCAGAAGGCCCTGCAGTTTTTCCACATCAATCAAATCGATTGGTCTGGTCTCGGCGAACTCCTGTGCTTTCCTGGAAAAATTAGAACTAGAGAAAACCACGCCTCTGGTTACACTTAATTTTTTCATGTCTTCATGGAGAGATCTAACCGTACTCTCGGGAATAAGATCGGGTGTGCGGAAAAAACGGAGTAGTTTCGGCATTTTACGGGCGTTTCGCCATTTTGAGTTACTTTCTACGGCAATTATTTGACATCCGTTAGGGATATCTTCCACTTCTCGAATGGCCAAGTCCATCTTGGAGGCGACAGCTTTACAAATTTCGTAGAATTGGTCCATGGAAGCGGTGATATAGTCTTTAATTTTATCATCTTGACGTAAATCGTGGTATTGACTTAATTTTTCCGCGACATCACGAAAAGACGCTTTTTTTGCATACACCTTCTCCCAATTTTCAATCGCTTTATCGATATTCCTTATTTTTTCATAACAGAGACCTAGAAAATATCGCGCATAAAGAGTTTCGGATGCGGAGTCGTTTTGTGATAACTTTTCCGCGCGTTCCAATTCCGTGACGGCATTTTCAATATTATTCATACTCATATAACATAAGCCCCGTTCTACCAGAGCTTTCATCTTCTGCTCGGGGTCTCTCTGGGCTTTTTCGAAGGCGTGAAGCGCCCCGACGTAATCGTGACCTTCTTTAAGGAGTCTGCCCACATAAAAATAGGCCTTATAGTTGTCCTGTTTCAGCTTGATGGCCTTTTCCAGTTCATCTTTCGCTTCCACCGGCTTTTTCGACCGGTAGAGAAGCAGCCCGAGTTTATAGTGCGCGTTACTGTGCCGGGGATCTAACTCGATAGTTTTCCGATAATAGTTTGTCGCCTTATCGGTTTTGTTTCGATCCTCGAAAAGCTCTCCAGCGTTGTAATAATAATCACCATGGTTCGGGTTCTTCTTAATAAGGAGAAGAAATTCCTTTAACGCCTCTTCAGGTTGATTGAATTTTCGATAGAGAGATGCTATCTTTTCTCTAAACTGGGGTTCAGGACAAATTTCACTAAAATTGCCGATCTGATTGATCGTTTTGAATTCCATGAGCGCCAATTCGTCCTTTTGTTCTTGCAAATATGCCAGTCCAAGGAGATAGTGGGCTTCAAAATTTCGCGGCTCTTTAGCGATAATTTGTTTAGCAGATCTGATGACCGTATTTGCTTTGCCCTGTTTTAAGAGATTTGACAGTGTAGCAAGCTTCTTCGGGGCCAAGAAGTTTTTGATAACAAAAAAGGTTATCAGGCCTATTGCAGCGCCGAGTATTAATATAAGAATAATAATGAGGGGCATGAAAAACTCCCACAATTAGATTAATTTTTTTTTCTCTTACTGTCAAATAGAAGGAGGAATAATATCATTCGAAAAAAAAAGCATATACTACTCTGTATAGTATCTATCATATTTCTTACATCTCGTATAGCTGCGCTCTCCTTCTTTGAAGAGGGAGAAAAACTCTTTTTGGAGAACAAACCTGAAGAGGCTTTACGAATGCTGGAAGCCGCCCTCTCGGAAGAACCGGAGAACGAAAAGGTTTATCTCTATTTAGGGATTATCTATGAACAACTTGATATGCATGAAAAGGCTGTTAATATCTTGGAGATTGGTTTAACGACAGGTTCACACTACAGAAACAAAATGCTGTTCAATTTGGGCAATAATTATTACGTTATGGGCCAAAAAGAGAAAGCGCTCTCATCCTATTCCCAACTTATCGAGGAAAAAGGGGGCTACGCGGTTGCCTATTTAAACAGAGCAAATACCTATCTGGCTTTGGAAAGGCATCGCGAAGCTGTCGATGATTATACGGCCTACTTATCACTCCGTCCGTCGGCACCTCAGAAAGAAAAGATCGAAGAACTAATCGACCTTATAAAGCAATCGATTGCCGAGAAAGAGCGCCATAAGCGGGAAGAAGAACTTCGGCGACAGGAAGAGGAGAAGCGTCGCCTGGAAGAGGAACGAAAACGACGTGAAGAGGAAGAGAGACGAAAAGAGGAAGAACGCAGAAGGCAGGAAGAAGAACAAAAACGACGTGAAGAGGAGAGAAAAAAGCAGGAGGCGTTATTACGGGAAGTTATGGAATCACTCAATAATGCGTCCGACGATACAACCAGCAAGTCGGCAGAGGCTGAAGATATAGAAGAATTTGAAATGGAATTAGAATTGCAAGAATAAGACGGGAGGGATGTAATGGATAGCAGAAGAATTCTGTTTTTTATAGGAGGCGGCGTCCTTATAGCGGCACTCATTACGGGCGGAATTTTCTTTTTTACCGGAAGCAGGGGAGGTGAGAAGAGAGACGGAGGAAAAGCGGAGGTCGAGAAGACGGAAGAGTCGAGAACGACTGATGCTGATAGACAAAAAGCCGAAGCAGCTGACACCGGAGAAGCGGGAGAGGACGATAAGACAAGAGAAAACACCATGAAGCTTGCCGAAAGCTATATGAAAAGAGGAGAATATCAGCGCGCTTTGGATCTGTTAGACAAGCTCCTCATAGAAAATGCCGACGATACGGAAGCGAATGAATTACAGGAGAAAGTAATAGCGGAAAAAAAACGGCAGCAGGAGAAAGAAAAACAGGAGGAATTGGCGCAGCAAGAGAAGTTAAGTAAAAGTCTTGATAACCTCGGGGAGACTTTGGAAGAAAAAAACACCTCTTCGCGGCAGAGTGCCGCCATGAGCAGGAATACCGAAGAGGAGCGAAAGCGCCGTGAAAAAGAGATGGAGGAGATGGACGCGAAGGAACGGGAGAAGGCAAAGAAAGTCCGGACGATGATCGACGAAGGAATCGACCTTCTTTCACAAAAAAAGTTTTCGGAAGCGAGAAAGAAGTTTGAAGAGGCGATTGAGCTTGATCCGAATGCCGGGAGCGCCTACGCCCGTTTGGGTGAATCGTATTACCTTGAAAACAGCGAAAATCCTACAAATATCCGGAAGGCTATCGTTAATTCAAATAAAGCGATCGAAAAGGACCCAAACCAGTGGATACCGCATAATATTCTGGGCCAGATATATATGGACGCAAAAAATTATGACAACGCTATCCGCGAATTAAAAGAAGCTTCGCGGCTCAATCCGGAAGACTACATGATCTTATACGATCTTGGCATTGTGCAATATAGATCCGGCCAATATCGAGAAGCGGCCAATTCCTTCGAAAGCTGCATTCATCAAAATCCTGAGTATGAAAATGCTTACTACAGACTCGGTAAGGCCCGGGAAAAAATGGGGGCCAAAAAGGAAGCGGTCCGCGCGTACCAAGAGGCCGTTGAGGTAAACCCGAATTTTGATCTGGCTTACTATGAAATTGGCGGTATTTACAATGAATTGGAAGATTTGGAAGAGGCTGAGAAAGCGTACAGGGAGGCGGTCCGGATAAATCCGGAACAGTCGGCCTACCGTATTCAATTAGGAACGGTACTCTTCAAGAAGGAGGAGTTCAAGGAGGCGGAGTATCAATTCAGTCAAGCCGTCGAGCACAATCCGGAAATCGCGGAATTAAACTACAACTTGGCGCAAGTAAAGCTCCGCTTGAATAAACCTTCCGAGGCCATGGAATACGCGGCCAAAGCGGTGAAATTAAAACCAACGGCGCAATCGTTATTCACCTTTGGTCTTGCCGCGGAAACATTGGGCAATACGGATGCCGCGATACAGGCGTATAAGCAATCGATAACCATGGAACCGGCCTATACAAAGCCGAGGATCAATTTAGGAAAAGTCTATATTGAGCAAGAAGAGTACGATGCGGCACTGGAACATCTTCTTGCGGCATACAGGGAGGATAAATCAGCTTTAGAGGTTAACAACAATTTAGGAAATGTGTATTTTCATCAGGAATTGTACTCAGATAGTGTTAAACATTATAAGGCTGCTCTTGAAAAGGCGCCTAACGATCCTGAAATTCGATATAATGTGGCGCTATCCTACATAAAAAACGAACAGTATGCAGAGGCACAGGCGGAATTTGCGAAGGTGGTCCGTATTGCTCCATCGTTCTGGGACGCCTATTATCAGCAGGGACTCATCCTTATTAAATTGGGAAACGAGAAGGAGGCGGAGTCACTCTTTACCACACTTTTGGAGAAGAACCCAAACTATAAAAGAAAAGCCGAGATCGAAAAATTGATAAGTGAATAGCAGCCCGTCTGTTCGAATGGCTTATTATAATCTGCCGACCAGATAGAACAGCTCCCTTTTTGAGAGTGAATACCAGATGGGACGGCCATGAGGGCAACGGGCATTATCGAGTTGTGCCACTTCGGTCATGAGTTTATGGGCAAACCCGGCATCGACTTTTTCTCCGTCTTTGATCGCCTGTTTACAGGCCAAGTCGGCGAACAACTCTCGCTTCAAACTGTCCGGCTCGGCGAGGGCCCTTCGTATCGATTCTATGGCCTGTTCGGGAGGGGCTGAAAAAACAACCGGTAGTGTTTCCAACCTCCACTCATGTTTGTTTTCAGTCGGACTCATCTTTAATCCGTACCGACTGAAAACTTCTCTGTTAATTTTTAGTATTTTATCTTCAAAGCTGTTAAGGAGAAAGGGGAGTGGCGTAAGAAGGGTATCTGCTTCTTGATTTTTTTGAGAGAATTGTTCGTAGAGCAGGCGCTCATGGGCGGCGTGCTGGTCGACAATATAGAAGATCTCTTTTCCCTGAAAGAGGAGAAACAGATCGAAGAGAGAACCTATAAAGTCGAGTTTCTCTTCTCTTACGGCTCCCGTCGTTTTTCCGGCTTGCTCTCGCTGATCCGGTCCTTTTATCGGAGCGCTCCAGACCCCACTTTCTCTTTCTCCAAATTGTTCTCCTGTCCCGGCGGCCTTCTCATCGTGCGTTCCGCTCTTCGGCATATGGGGGCGCCTCATTATGGTATGGAAAGAGAGGTCCTCCTGTCGGTAATAAGGTGACGGCTTTTCTTCCACCGTTCCTCCGCCCCCACGCGAGGGTTTCGGAAAGGATGAAGAGGTTCCCGGCTGCAACCTGAACGGTTCAAGCGCCGATTGAAAAGCCTTTGAAATGGCGTGATGTATCTTTTGTTGATCTTTAAATCGTGCTTCCCTTTTGGCCGGGTGGATATTGAAATCAATCCTGTCCGGTGCAATGTTTAAAAAAACAAATGCAACAGGATAGGTTCCGCCGGGTAAATAGTCGGAATAACCGTATTCCACCGCGTGGATAAAGGCATATTCGTAGATTTTACGGCTGTTGGCGAATATATGGATCATTTTACGGTCTTTTCGGTTTATTTCCGGCCGCTGGGCAATAATAGTGATGTCTCCGATATCATTCGGGTATGAGTATTCGAATAAATACTCTTTTTGGAGCATGTGGGAATAGCAGTCAAAGACACGGTCCTTCAAATCTTGTGAAGGAAGATTTACTTTTATTTCACCGTCGACTCTATAGGTAAAGCGGACCGAGGGAAAACAGAGCGCTTTTTCTAAAAGGGTTGTCTTGCACATACCCGATTCCGCCGCGGTATTCTTCAAAAACTGCCTGCGGGCGGGAAGTGAAGAAAAAAGATCGTTTACCTCTACGATTGTACCTACGTTTCCTTTACAGGGTGTGAGGGATATCCTTTTCCCGTTATGAACGGTGAGGCGGTAGGCTGCTTCCTCATGTGCGGTTTTACTGGTTATTTGCAGTTTCGAACACGATCCTATACTTGATAACGCCTCTCCCCGAAAACCCAAACTGGTTATTTTTAACAGATCATCTTCGTGTTCAATTTTACTTGTAGCGTGCGGAAGATGACACAATTCAAGGTCTTCCTTCGCCATGCCGGAACCGTTGTCGGCGATGCGGATAGACGATATGCCGCCGTGTCCTATGGAGATATCCATTTCACTGCTTCCGGCATCGAGCGCGTTATCGATAAGTTCTCGTACCGCTGAGGCAGGTCTTTCTATCACTTCACCGGCGGCTATTTTTTGCGCGATCGAGTTTTTCAGTATATGGATTGTACCGATCATGGCATGCTCCCGTGGGCAAATGTCAATTGATTGTTCTTTGTTTCCTAATCATATCTCATGAGAATGACCGTTAAAAGAGGCGTATCGAACTAACTATTCCTGATGTTGTCTCCCACGGTCTCTCTCTGTTCAGATTTGTATTGAAACGTATTCCGTAATGC
>CAZJBZ010000075.1:0-14835 GCA_964543975.1 uncultured Spirochaetales bacterium | reverse complement strand
AAGCCCTTCCCGAATGAGGTCGGCCTGCACCGCACCCGGGACAGCGGCCTGTACCGGTCCCACCTGGGCGTTGACCGGAATGCCGAGCTCCATCGATTGGAAGAGACGCCACTGGTTCTTATACCATCCGGTCAGAATCCAGTCATTACCATTAAGAGAGAAAGTGTGTGGGGACACGGCTTGATCACCGTATGAATTTGTTTTTTTATCCATCATTTCCTCCATCAATATTTTCCGTAGGTGTAGGCGGTTTCGATCATGGCGCGAAGGTTTTCTTCGGGAGTGTCCCTTCCGCACTGGTCCCCTGTGGAGAGGACGAATCCGCCGCCGGCTGCGGCATCATCGATCGCCTTTTTTGAGGCAGCTTCCACGTCGGCGGGAGTTCCTTTGAGCATCACCTCGGTCGTGTGGAGGTTTCCTTTCAAGATTATTTTATCACCGTAGAGTTTTTTCAACTGGGCAAGGTTGCAGTCGCCCATGGGAGGAACTTCCAGCGGATCGATAATAGTCAGCTTGGTCTCTTCCGCCGCCATCTTGACCAGCTCGGTTTCCGGACCGCACGAATGGACGTGTGTCGGTATGCCGATCTCCGCGGCAAGCTCGGTTGCCCTCTTGAGCATCGGCAGGGTCAATTTTCGGACGATATCGGGATTCTGGGTAACGAGGGTCCCCGAACTGCCGCACATGAGGAAATCGGGTTTCGGCTCCATTGCCGCAATTATCTTCATTCGCACTTCCATTCCGGCCGTTTGCCGTTCAGCCTCTTCGTGCCAGACCGAAGGATTGTCGTAATAGGAGAAGATGTCCTCTTCGGTCTCGAGCATCTTGGTCTTAATACCGCTGTGAAGGGCCAGCACCCCGTGGTCGCCCAACTGTTCGCGGATCAGAAGCCACAGCTCCCGGCCCTTCGGCCATTCGACGCGCCGCCGCACCGGTTCCCATTCGGTCGGTGTTGCCGGCAGTTCGAGATTTTCCGGCCTGACGAAACTGCCCGGAGGATTGAATGCAGTGTATACGGTGACGAACCGGTCCCACTCACCTGTTTCGCAGTTGAACTTTTGGGTCACGATCCGGCCTTTCGCTTCCAGCCCGGCATCGCTTCCTTGGTTTGTCGGCCGGTCGTCCATGACGATCCGCTCTTCCCATGGCGTCTCCTTGTTGTCGACCGGATCTACCTCGCCGAAATCGTACAGTTCGAACCCTCCGTCGAAATCGAAGTACTTTACCGCGTCCAGGTACGCTTTCCATAAAGGCGGATCGTGGTAGAGATAGATGTCCCAGAATGGTTTGCCGGTCATGCGGCAGGGGACCATATTCGAAATATCGGGAGAGCAGGGCACCCGGTCCGGCACCTCGCCCCGTAAAAGTGTCAGAATTCGCTCTCGGTGTGTCATGGTATTGTCCTCCTTTACGATTCGCTGCGCTACCGCATCGGCTTCATTGTATCGCACGGCGTCAAATCGATTACAGTTGATTTCGGTTACTTCCGTACCTCGGAGACGTCATTATTTTTTGTTGTCCGCGTAAGTTTCGAGAAGTATTGAATTCCACTTTTTCCATGTATCGAAATTGAACGGGGGAGCTCCGGTAACAAAATGGTTATAGCATGGTGTTTTACCGAAGTGCCACTTTATGATCCATAACTCAGGTTCCTTCGATTTTTCCAGTATCTGCAAATCTTCGTTGTGGTTCGGACCTATTTCGAACCTGCCGGATGCGATTTGACGGCCGGTGCCGGTCCCATCATCAGACGTTTCTACGGTATAGTGTCCCGACTGCTTCTCCAGTGTATCATTCGCGGCGACCAACACCGGAGGTCCGTTCTCATTTCGTTCAACGATCATGAGACAGAACGGTTGTTGTGACTGCCGAATCCAATAGTAGGGCATTTTTTTTCGGAAGTTATAATCCACTACCGAATAATTGAACATCATGGGCCACATATCCAATAGCGACCACCACAGCACACCGGTCTTTTGCCATTTCAATGAACGCGAATATTCGATGGCAAACTTGAAAATATCGGCGCAGATACTATTCACTCCCAGGGCGAAATCCTGCCACGGTTCGAAGGTGAATTCTTTCCCGAAAAAATGTGTAAGACGTTTCCGGCACGCGTCTTTCCAGGTAATGAAATGTTCATCCATCTGGTGGCTCTCGATTGTATAGTCTTTCGCTGCTATCGGAACATCCCAAAGACGACTCACCCGCTCCCTTTCACGTTCGACAATATCGGCGCTCTCCGACATGGCATTGATAAAAAACGGACCGGTCTCTCCCACGAACCTGGAGCGGCAGGTTCGAAAAGCTTTTCGAAAATTTTCATCTTTGGGATAGAGATGTACTTCCGGGGATGTAATATCGCGCCGTTCGTTCTCTTTTTTATGTCTTTGCGCGGCAATACTGTCGCTGATGTGAGGAGAACTTTCTACATACGACCTGTAGGGATCGTAGGAGAGGACAGCGTTTTTAAGCACTTTGCGGGAAACGTCGTTGTGGGAGGGCAGAAGATTATTCGGTATCATTGTTCCCCATAAAAAGGTATTGTCTACCTCGTTGTCGCCGCACCAAACCGCCAACGACGGATGATTGCGTATCCGTTTAACAATCGATTCCGCTTCACGCGCTACGGCGTCCAAAAAAAAGGTATCTTTCGGAGGGAACCCGCAGGCAAACATGAAATCTTGCCACACCAGAAGTCCCTGTTCGTCACAATAGTCGAAGAAATCATGGTCTTCATAAATGCCGCCCCCCCACACTCGGACCATGTTGCAGTTCAAATCAAGACAGAGGTCCAACGCCTGTCTGGTCCTTTTGACCGCCCGAGAATGGAGCGCGTTCAAAGGTTTCCAATTTGTGCCGTTGATGTATATCTTCTCACCGTTGCATAGAAAAACAAAATCACCTTCATCGTTTTCATCGATGATTTCGCTGCGGATCAATTCCAACTCACGGATACCCATTCGGCCGTTCCATTCTGCCGCCACCGAATCATCCTTTAGCAGTTGAAGAGACACATCGTAGAGGTTCGGTTCGCCGTACCCCTTAGGCCACCACAACGTGATATCCGCGGTTTTCAGTTCTACGTTTAAAACCCCATAGGTAAAGAAAACTTCAAAGTCGCCGACATACTCCGCGGTACCGTTAAAGGAGAGCGTCAGTCTGCCGCGGTAGCCCGACAAATCGGTATCAGGCGTTTCAAACCGCCAATTGACGCCGATCCAGGTGGTATCTTCTCTCACAGTCTGGGTGTAGAGATAGACTTCCGAAAAGCGGACCGGCGGACGCACGGAAAGAACAACGGGACGCCAGATGCCGGCGCTCAACAGGCGAGGCGCGTTGTCCCAGCCCCACATATGAGCGGCTTTCCTCAGATAGGCCTGGGATTGTCTGAAATCTCTGAACACGGAGAAAGCACTGTAGGGAAATTTCCTGGCGAACAAATCGGCACTATACAGCCGGACAGAGAGGGTGTTGTCCTTTTTCTGCAACAGTTCGGTGACTTCCACCGAATGAGGAATAAACATGTTTTCGCACCGTAGTACCTGCGAACCGTTTAAAAAAACATCGGCTATCGTATCGATACCTTCAAAAACAAGATTCACCGAATATCCGGTCGGTAGGTCGGGGGCGTCAAACTCGGTTTCATATGTCCAGTCATCCACTCGTTCAAAGTCCCGCATGACTGAAAAATCATCGGCAGCCCATGCGTCTTTTACAATTCCTTCGCGCAGAAGGTCCAATTCAACATTCCCGGGAACAGTCGCTTTTATTCGTACCTGTTCACCATGTTCCGGGTGGGTAAAAGAAAGTGTCCACTTTCCATGGAGGGTATAATGATTATTGTTGTTCGTCATGATAGAAAATCTCCTTAATTCTGTCTAAAATGGAATTTTGAAATGGTTGTCCTTCATAAAAGCAAAAACGGAATGAGCGTTCGGGGCCGCCGTCGTGGTGCCGATGGCCCCTATGCTTTTGCCGGAAGTAGCTGTAGCAAAGTGGGCTGTTTTTAGTGTGTCCCAGCCTTGAAGGGTCCCATACAAGAATCCGGCAACGAATGCATCGCCTGCTCCACAAGTATCGACAACCGGTACATCATAGACCCCGATCCGATACAGTTTGTCTCCGTCGGATATGAGGCTGCCCTTGTGCCCCATTTTTATTCCGGCTGTCTTCACTCCTGAATCGATATAGAAACGAATTTGTTTTTCCGGATCTTCATAACCGGTAATGTAAAATGATTCCTCACTATTGGGCAGAAAAATATCAAGATATGGAAGGCACTGCACAATACTATCTCTCATATCCGGCTTAATGACCGGATCCATACTGGTAGTTACACCGGCTTCTTGTGCTTTCTGTAAGAGGGCCTTCATGGGTCCGCCGTCCAATTTCGGCAGCATGGAAGCACCTGCTATATGCACTATCCGGGACTGCGATAGAAGGTCAAAATCGATATCCTCTAAGCAAAGACTGCTATTTGCCCCGTAATAGGTATATATTCTTCGTTGTCCGTCCTCAGGTACCATGATAAAAGAAGATGAGGTGGATTCGGATTCTGTCCGGGAAATACCGTTTAAACTGATTCCTTCACTTTCAAGATGAGACGCGATAGTGTCTCCGAATGCGTCTTCACCCAGTTTGCCCACGATGGCAACGTCAAGTCCCAACCGGGCAGCAACAACACCCGTATTGTACGCGCACCCCCCGGGATGCATTTGGAGTGTATCGAAATAAAGCGAAGTGCCTTTTTCCGGGAACTCTTCGATTGGTTTACCGAAAAGATCAAAAACGAGTATCCCTAACGTTACGAGGTCGAATTGTTGATTAGTACGCATTGGGCCCCTATGTGGACCGTTGTTGGACTGCGGCAAAATCATTGAAAAATTTATCGACGCCTTGGTTTGTCAACGGATGTTCCATCATTCCTTCAAAAACATCGAACGGTACCGCCACCGAATGGGCGCCGGCCAAAATGACTTCTATCGCCTGTTCAACATCTTTTATGCTGGCGCCGATAATGCAGGTCCCCGTAATGCTCCACATGTCATAAAGCTTTCGCATCTTCCTGATCGCGTCAATGCCGTCGAAACCGGTCATCCGTGCTCGGCCTATAAAGGGGCTGATAAAGGGAGAGCCGGTCAAACCCGCCATCACCGCCTGCGCGGGGTTAAAAATGAGGGTAGCGTTGGTACGCACCCCTTCCTCCACCAAAGGTTTGATTGCCGGAAGACCTGTTTTATTCGCCGCGACCTTGACTGCCAATGAAGGGTCCATGTTGTGGATTTCTTTCGCGTGCCGAATAATTTCTTCGGTCGACGTACCCATGGCCTGGAACGCGACCG
Organism: uncultured Spirochaetales bacterium; assembly: GCA_964543975.1. Classification (GTDB taxonomy): domain Bacteria; phylum Spirochaetota; class Spirochaetia; order SPDA01; family CAZJBZ01; genus CAZJBZ01. Next base: position 9,490 of record CAZJBZ010000075.1, on the reverse strand, counting down.
GACCGTCAAAAAAACGGCGAATCTCTTCCAGCACCTTCGCATACGTTTTTCCGCTCGCGGCAATTTTATTGGGATTTGTGGCTATGCCGTCGATCAGACCGGTGCTCACAGCGTCTTTGATCTGGTCTAAGTCGGCAGTGTCGAGAAAAATTCTTGGTGTACTCATTATTACATCTCCTATTGAAAGTGTTTCCATTCATCAATACAAAGTTGATAGGCAGATTCATCCTTACCTATTCGACAAATATTTTGCAATACCTCGTCGGGGCCCTTTTCCCGTATGATACGCTGCAAAAGAATGCTTTCATCATCGTGAGGATGATAATAACGCATTGCAGCCGCGATGGTCCTGCAGACCGGCTGTATCGGCAATGCGTATCGTACGAGCAACCGCAGCAGACCAACCAGCCGCTCATTCGGACCCAATTTCCTGATCGGTTGCCTACCGACTCTCTCCACGGTATCGCCCAGTTCCTTATTGGCATATCGGTAATCGATCAAATTTTTTATATGCCGGTCAAGCCGGGAATGGTCCAGCCCGTAGGCCACCTCGAGTGCTTGACGGGCGGCAGATAAAAAACAAGTTAATCGATCGGCTATCTGGGGGTTTTGTACTGATTGGTAAAGTGTTTCATAGCCTTTTCTATGCCCCTCATACGCCAACAAAGCGTGACCGGCATTGTTTGTAAATAGTTTGCGGTAATAGAAAGGCGTAAGGTCCTCACACGTCTCTACTCCCTTCAAAACAGCAGTGATTGTATCGGAATAGGGTCCGCCGATAACTGCCGTTTCACCCGATTCTCCAACGACATCCAGAGACCCGTGTATCGGCCGCACCATACGTTCCACGGAAGCGGAAATGCAGATATACAGGTTTTCAGGGACATCCATCCGCGACAGGTATTCATGCAGCACCGTTCCCGCGTGAGGAAGATTTTCACACACAAGGACCGGTAAAGGTCCGCGCAAGCATGCTCCGGATAGAGCTAATACTTTCGCTACCTGTTCCAAGTGGGCCCCTCCGACAGCCGTAGCAGCCAGCACGCAGTTCTGTAACGCGGTTGTAATCCATTCTTTATCCGCGGGAGAACCAACTGTGTAATCGGTCACGCGAACACGGTCCTTCTCTTTACCTGCCAGAAAAACGGTAAATTCCCCCGCTTTCGTCATGGTATGTGCCAGATCGTCATTAATCTCCGCGTAAACGATTGCTCGACGGCTGCGAACGGCGAGCTCACCTAATAAACCCCTGCCGATACATCCGGCACCAAAAACAAGGATGCTTTCATTTTCCATCATTGATGACGCTCCTCACCGTATCTATACCGCAGATCGACCGTCAATTGGTAGTACTCTTTTGGAATTTCCGGATACACGGCATTGCAGGACCCCAACACGAACCCGCCGTCACCTTTACACCCTTCAAGGACCCGTTTCATTTCCGCTTCGATTGCTTCGACCGGACCGAACTGTAATAGTGCCGTCTCGATGTTGCCGATCAAGACAAGTCTATCTTTAACCTGCTTTTTTACCGAGACGATATCCATACCTGCTTGGGGGTCGACACACTGGACCGCGGTCAAACCGCTTTGAATAATCCGAAAAGAAATAAAGCGGTCCTTCGGAAGCATTTTCTCTCCTTTGTTTCATGCTGACTCTGCGTCTTTCCCGCATCGTACGGCAACCTTCCTGTACGGTCAATAAAAATATAATAATTCCAAAAAAAATACAGTAAAAATCTAAAAAAAATGCATTTCGGAAAACATGGGAATCACATAGTATAGGTTAGATCTTTATAGATATTAAACGAAAGGAGTTTTGATTATGAAAAGGACACTATCGATTGCTTTGTTGGTTTTTTTATTGACAGGAGTATTCGTTTTTGGTGCGGGACAATCCGAACAGCCTGCGAAAAAACAAAAAACTGCTGCATTGAATTATCTTACATGGCGTTTTTCAAAAGAAGATTATCAACCTGCGTTGGACCAATTTGAGTCTGAAAATCCCGGCATTCGCGTTAATTTTCAGCAGATCTCCAATGTTGAACCGTATTTGCAGGCCCAAAAGGTCCGATTACTCTCCGAAGAAGTGGACATAACCTCTATACGACCTGAATCAATTACCGATTATCAAGAAGCCGGATACCTTATGGATATATCGGGCGAACCGTATTTATCAAATTTTGTCGACGGTACTCTTCGGTGGTGTACTATCAATGACGCAGTATATGCGATACCCGGAGGAATAAATCTCATTGCGGTGTGGTATAACAAAGACATGTTTGAGCAATTCGGTCTTACTACACCCGCAAATTATGAAGAATACATCAAGGTGCTGGAGACCTTTAAAAAATCCGACATATACCCTATGGCCTGCGGCGGAAAGGATGTTTGGCCGATGGAGTTCGATACTTTCCCTTTTTTTCATAAATTGCTGCTTGATGATGAAATGGTGTTTGATAAAATTGATAAAGGGGAATTGAAATATACAGACGATTTCTTTATAGAGACTTTGAATGATGTTGATGCCTTTTTTGAAAAAGGATACATGCATCCTGATGTTCTCAGCTTAAGTTATGATCAAGCGATAAATTTTTTCGTCCAGCAGCGGGTGCCTATGTTAAACCAGGGTGAATGGGCCACTCTCAATATAGACGAAGCACGGCCGGACTTTGAAGTTGGAGTTTTCCCGATTGTTGTTCCTGAACATGGAACCGATATCGTTGTTCCGGTTAGTGTTGGGTATTATCAAGCGGGTATCTCTTCGACAAGACACCCTGAAGCAGTAAAAAAATGGTTAGAATTCGACGCTTCGCCTTGGATGGCTAATTTTCTCCTTGAAACGATCAAAGCATTTTCACCGGTTAAAGGAATTGAAGCGGAGATCGACTCCAGCCTCATGTTGTGGAAAGATTTGTTGCAGTATAGAAGCGTTGATTTCTTCTATTCATTGCAATATCCCGGCGCGAATTCGGAATTACTAAAAGGTCTTCAAGACATTTTTGTTGACGCGCGAACTCCCGAAGAAGTAGCGGAAGCCGTTCAAAACGCTCAAGAAAAGAAAGAATGATTAAACAGTAATAAGTATGAAGCCCTTTCCCGGTAATGGTAACCGCGAGAGGGCTTTGTCTTATCGTACTAATAACTGAGTCGATTGCCGCATATTCCTGTTTTCCGTTTTACAAGAGGCCCATATGAAAAAAAAATATCTGCCTTATCTCTTTATGCTTCCGGCTTTGCTTTTTATTGTTTTTATTTACGGCGGACCGATTGTAACTACTGTTTTTCTCAGTTTAACCGACTGGAACGGAATCGGAAAAAATATGAATTTCATCGGTTTCCAGAACTTTATTTCTCTTATGAATGAGAAAGATTTTCTTAACTCATTTACAAATACATTTCTATATTCGTTTTGTACGTTGGTTGTTCAAAACATTTTCGGTATTACAATTGCCTTATTTCTAAATAAAGCCTTTCGAGGTCGAGACCTCTGCCGCGCTTTCTTTTTTCTGCCGGCTATTTTATCGATTTTCGCCGTAGGGAAAATATGGGAAATTATTTTAAATCCGATAGACGGACCGTTGATAGTCCTGCTTACAGAGATCGGTTTACACGGTTTGGCGGAAATCAGGTGGTTGGCGGACCCAAATTTGGCACTCTATACGGTCATTTTGGTAAATATTTGGCAATGGACAGGGTGGAACATGGTTGTATATCTTGCAGGGTTGCAGACTATACCGGACGAGCTATTGGAAAGCGCACAGATTGACGGTGCTAAAAGGGTAAGGATGTTTTTCGCCATTATGCTTCCTCTGCTGACGCCTGCAATTACAGTAAATGTGATCATGACTACCATCGGCGGCATCAAGGTTTTTGACTTGCCTTTCTCACTTACCAAAGGGGGGCCGGGTTACGCAAGTGAAACTCTCATGATGTCGATTGTTCGAAATTCTTTCGCTCTCAATAAATTCGGGTATGGGGCAGCCATGTCGGTTATCATGTTCCTCTTTATTATCATAGTAGCGGTTATTCAGCTCCGCTCGATCAGCAGTGTCGAAAAAGATCTACTTTAGAGGTTTTGTATGCCGGTTGTAAAAAGTAAAATTGATTTTCCTCTTGTTCTTTCACGAATATTTATTGTTTTCGGTATGCTTCTTATTATCTATCCGCTTAGTATATTGGTAGTTACTTCATTAAAAAGTGAAATGGATTTTATGAACAATTCAGTCGGTCTTCCGGAAAAACTTCATATACAGAACTATAGTCGTGTTTTTAAAGTAGCGGATATTCCGTCGGCAACAATGAACAGTATCGTAATAACAGGTATTTCTATTGGAGGACAGGTAATAGTCGGTTCCATGGCAGCGTACGCCTTGTCCAAAATGTATTTCCGGCGGAGCAAACTGTTTACCGTTCTTTTCCTCGTTCCTCTTATTTTTTCAGGACAGATGGTGGTTCTACCTCTCTTTGTTCTTTTTAAATGGATCAATTTACTCAATACAAGGATCGGTTTGATTTTCATCTATTTGGCCGGAGGTCTCCCTCTTTCAATACTTCTATTAAGTCGGTTTATGAAGACCATTCCCATTCAAATATCCGAGGCGGCTTTTATCGACGGAGCTTCCCACTTTAGGATTTTTCTCCTGTTGATTTTTCCGCTTTTACAGCCCGTGATTGCAACTAATATAATCATAAACGGTCTAACTATTTGGAACGATTTTTTTCTTCCGTTTATATTTTTAACAAGTGGAAGAATCCAAACGTTACCGCTGGGGATTTATCTGTTTACGGAAGAATACGGCACCCAGTGGACTTTAATCGCAACCGATATTATTTATACGATTTTACCAGCGGTCATCGTCTATATTTTTCTCCAAAAATTTATTATCAGTGGAGTAGCTTCCGGCTCGATTAAGCAGTAATGTTTCCCGGTATTCTGACGGTGTTATTCCCTGATGCGATTTAAACACCTTAAAAAAATAATTTTCATGATCGAAGCCAACTTCATGTGCAATTTTCGAAATACTCAGGTTCGTTTGCTCCAGCAAGCGTAACGAATTTTGTATTCGTGTTTTGTTGAGGTATTCTTTGAAACCGATGCCGGAGATTTTTTTGAATAAGGTGCTCAGGTAAGCGGGATTGAGATGAAACATCTTGGAAAGTATTTGCAGCGACAGTTGCCTGTTATAGTTGGTTTTAATAAACTCTCGTATTCGCGTAACTTCATGGAGCGAATCGTTATAGCGTCTGGAAATCATATCTTGCGCCTGAAAAAGGTGTTCGATCACTAAATTTTCAACTGCCTGTATCGACCCCATCTCGAGCATTCGATCAATATTGTTAATTTCCAAAATCCATTGTTCTACAAGTTTATGGTGGGTCCCCTCTATTTTAATCAAGGTGTAATAGAGAGTGAGTATTAGTTCTTCGAGCTCTTCCCACGAGTTATCGGTATTGGCATTAAATTGTTGAAATATTTTTTCCATGGTTTGCGTCAAGTCGTGATGATTACCGGAAATAAGTTGATATGTGAGGGCGTCTTCGTCATAAAAGATCGATAAAGGGTTCCTTTTCTTGATCTTCTTTGAAAATTCTGTAACACACTTGTCGGAGGTAAATACAGTTTCAAGAAGAGCTTTTTCTGCTTCTTTTTTGAACCTTTTCAAATCATCTATTGTTGAACCGGGCCTACTCAACCCCATAAATAAGAACTTCTTTTCTCGTTTTGAGTCACTTCTCGAATAATTTTTTATTGCGGTAATAATAGTCTCATTTAGATTTTTATCAGAATCTTCTGCTTGGTAGAGGATGATTACGTAATGCAAACGGTTCTTCTTTAAAACAATTACTTCTTCTGCAGTATCTTTTTTTTTAATTGCACTTTCGACAGTATCCTGTATATCGATATTCCGAGGAGACCAAACGGCGAGTATGGTGAAATTGCCGCTCTTTGGGTAAATGGCAAGTGCATCTGTTCGGTCTCTGTTATTAGAATGTGTCGATTCTTCAAACAGCAATTCACTAAAAAGTTCTTCTTTCTCCTGCTGAAGTGAAGATGACGAGTTTTTATTGCTTTCATCTAATTGCAAACAAGCTTTTTCAACTGTTATATTAAGCTCTTCCGGATCGACAGGCTTCAGAATATAATCGATAGTTCCGCACCGTAATGCGTGTTGCGCGTATTCAAATTTATCATATGCGCTGATGACAATCGTCTGAATAGGCATATTATGCTCAACTATATGGGCAAGTATTTCGATGCCGTTATTTCCTTCCATTTCGATATCGGTTATAACGATATCAGGCTTCAATATGTTTATCTTATCCAGCGCGTCTTCACCGTCGCCCTCCGCGCATAGTTCAATGGGATGATTTTCCCAGTCGATCATCTTAATAATTCCTTTGCGGATAATTAATTTATCTTCAAGAATCAGTACCTTATATCTATTGTTCATTTTTTCAAAGTTATCGTTACATCCGTTCCTTCATTCTCTTCGCTTTCAATTTCTATCCGCCCGTCATCACCATAGAGCAATTTTAATCGAAGATTAATATTTAGAAGACCGATCGATCCGTTCGTTTTATCCGTTTTGACCGCTGTATCGTAACCGCCATTTAACTGGTTTTTAATTTCCGTCAAACGTCTATTTGATATTCCTTTCCCATTGTCCGTTACAGTAACGAAAACGTTATCGTTATTTTGGGCGGTACCGATAGCTAATTCGTATTTTCCGTTTTTCGATGTTTTTTTAAATCCATGCTTAAACGTATTTTCAACGATCGGTTGAATAATCATTTTAGGGACAACACAATCCAGAAGTGAATTATCTATATTGTAGGTGATGTCGCACTGTCTTTCATTGTTGAGAGTAATGAGAAAGAGATAATTTTTAACATGTTCGATTTCCTCCCGCAGTGCAATCGACGATTGTCTCTGATCGGTACAATATTTAAATATTTTCGCCAGGCTACGGATCATGAGAGAGATATCCTTTTCATCCGCTAATTGGGCCATACAGTTGATTTCTTCTAACGTATTGTAAAGAAAATGAGGATTGATTTGTGATTGCAGAGCTTTATAGTTCGCCTTTACTTCCTCGATCTCCGATCGATACACTTTATTAATCAAGTCCTGTAGTTGTGATACCATCTTATTGAAACTGTTTCCCAATCTTTCTACTTCTCCACCACAATGCATTCGCACTCGTCTGTCCAAATCTCCCTTTTCAATCGCCTTGACTGTTTCTTCAAGTATTTTAATCGGTTTAGTGACGTTTAGAACAAGAAAGAATGAGATAATTAAAAAAGCGAGGGAACACATAACGGTAATGATCATTATGGGAAATAGCGTTGAACGTATTTCGTTAAATAAAGCATTTAGTCCAATTAATTTTATAATCGACCAACCGTAATCGGTGTTTTGTTGTGCCAACAGAATCGATTCATCGTTGCTTACTAATGAATCCTCCTTTTCTTCTATAAAATTATACATTTCAAGCAATGATAGATTTATTTTTTCGTTCTTACCGTCGAATGTAATATTATTCCTCTTATCAATGAAAATAATATTATGGTCTGAGTTTTCCTGCATAGTAAACAAATTGCTTATAACTGAATACTTAATTTCAATCAGAAAAAGACCAAGGTCTTTGTTTGTCTGAAGATCTTGAATTTTACGAGCAAAACAGATAATCCTCTTGCTCTGGTTTTTTTCCTTGTATGATTGTTCATCGCTAACCCAGATTAGCAATTCTCCTGCAAGGTTGATGAATTTCTTATAGAGATTGTCTTCTGACAACTTGTAGCGATATTTGATTGCACTTGCCGTTTCTGTTTCAAAATAATTTTCGCCATTTAACCCGAAGAGGTACACTCCTTCTACATCCGACCGTTTTCCGACAAGATTCACGGCAAAATTTCGGAAAAAACGCTGGTTGTTCAGCAGCTCTGCCCCCGAGTCGGCATTTTGATTTAGAATTGTTTGTAAATCCGTAGAAAGCAGCGCGTTACTCGTTAAGATATCGATTTGAGAGAAGTACAGATTAACTATTTGTGCGTATGAATAGAGCGAGGAGGTTGCGTCATTATAGTATGTTTTTCGTATATAGGACCTGAAATTGCTGAAGGTAAATAGTGAAATTATAATGGTCGGCACGAAGATGATAAGGAGAAATGAAAAGATGAGTTTGGTAGACATACTGTGAGTGTGAAAACGTCTAAAAATGCTTAGGTTCTTCATGATTGTGTTTATTTCCTTCTCCCAATCATAAATCCGAAATTGTAGTGACGCAAGTCCTCACTTGTCTCAGGATCCTGACGGCGCCTTATACGGCCGCCCCACGCGCTGAAACGGTTCAATTTATTAAAGAGACCGGGACATTCCATGTATTTTCTTTAAATTCAAGCAGGTCGGGATTAGGTGAAAAAACGATACGCCGGCCGAGTTTTTCCGGTTTCGGATCGATGCGATGCAACGGGGAAAAATAATCCGCGCTGAGTTTCATTGACATTTTGATCTCCGCCGAGTCGATGATGCCTGACGATGAGGTCCAAAGATCGATCTCTTCTCCCGTACGGGTCCTCCAAAAATAGAAAGGCGCGTCCTTTCCTCTGTGCCAATAACTTCTAATTAGGTTTGAGATTACCCAATTCTCAAACATATGCCCCGCCATCGGCCCCTTCAAGGCGGTATCGGCATCTTTCCACCCGGTTAGATAAGCCTGCAGACCGCTGTCAAGGAAGTAAATCTTTGGAGATTTTACAAGCCGCTTTGAAAATGAGCGATAATATGGAGGCATCACATGAATCTGAAAACCCTTCGCTAAAATAGTGGTCCATGCTTTAACGGTATTCAAAGACACGCCGACTTCTCCGGCGAGACCGGCATAATTGAGCAGTTGTCCGACCCTCCCTGCGAGCAATCGAAAAAAAAGCTCAAAATCACCAACGTTTCGGACTCCGTCCAAACCGGCAACATCCCTCTCCAGATAAGTTTGTACATACGAGGAATAAAAACGGTCAAGAAAACCCGAATCGAAATCTCGGAGAGCAGCTTGAGGAAGACTTCCGCGAATGATGAACTCAAATATCTGTTTCGGCGTTGGCGACCATGTTTTCAACTGACGGTCGTTCGGCAATTCAGGAATTGTTTGCGCGAAGAACGGGGGTTTCCTCCAGGAATTCGGCCGGTTCAATTCATAAGGACTAAATCCGAGCAGATTAAAAATAGCCACTCTACCGGCCAGCGATTCTCTAATATTTTTCATCAGAAGGAAATTTTGTGAGCCTGTAAGCCAGTACAATCCTGCGGCTTTTTCATTTTGACCGGTCGTGGTCAGTTTATCTACTTCAATCTTTATATAAGGAAGAATGTCGGGTGCATACTGAAACTCATCAATCAACACAGGTGGAGAAAACTGTTTGATGAATAATTTGGGATCTTCCCGTGCCAATCGTCTTACATCGAGATCATCTAAGGTGACAAACCGCCG
>CAZJBZ010000074.1:2031-14876 GCA_964543975.1 uncultured Spirochaetales bacterium | reverse complement strand
AAACCGAGACCCACCAAAAGAGGGGCCGCAAGCGCCGCGGGGGTACCGAAACCGGCGGCCCCTTCGATAAAAGCGCTGAACATCCAACCGATGACAATGGCCTGAATCCGCCGATCGGGGGAAATGCCCGAAAAACCTTTGCTAATCGACCTCAAGGCACCCCATTCCCGCAAAGTGTTAAGGAGAAGTATCGCGCCGCCGATGATCAACAGAACGTCTAAAGCCTTCAGGGCGCCGAAGATCGAGTACCCGGCCAGCTGCCTGATATTCAATTTCCATAAGATAAACGCCTCCGCGCAAGCTATGAGCCATGCAAGAGGGAGCACCTGCTTGGCCGGTCGGTTGAACACCGTCATCATAACGATTATGAAAAGGATTGGGAGAAAGGCAAACAGGGTTAACATGATTCATATAGTGAAGCAACCGAGGCGAAAAATCAAGCACACTATTGCGGTCCGAGGTTTATTCGGCACTTCCCGGTGGGGTACCAACTATCCGCTGCCTTTGAAGCAGCACCAGAGCCAAAATAAAACTGAGTGCTGAGATGACCGGAAAAATTATCAACGCTTCTCTGAAGCCCGCCGCCTTCGTAATCAGGGAAAAGAGACCCGGAATAACGACGCCCCCGATCGGTATTCCGATTTTGATGATGCCCAAAACGGTACCCGCCATCTCTTTATGAAGGATCCCTCCTAACGAAATGACGAGAGGGAGCAGAACAGAGACGATGGCCCCGAAGCAGAACATGAGAATATAGGTAACCACGGCACCGAAGTCGATAAAATAGAGAAACGATGAAGCGAGGACCGCACCGCCGAACAACACCGTAACGAACAGGAGTATTCGATGCTTTTCGGCAAAAAAGCCCAGGATCAACCTGCCGCCGGCCAATCCAACAAGAAAGGTGAGCAATCCCAATTTGGAGGTCACCTGGGTATATCCTTTGAAATCCATCAGAAACGAGGTGAGCATACCGATGGTGCCCATCTCCAAACCGACACAAAACATGGCCAGTACAACCAGCACCAGGACCTCACGCTGTTTAAACAAAAACCGCAGCCTGGCAGCCAGCTTCTGTTCACCTCCGGTGTGTTTTTCAACTTTCAGGAGCAAAAAGATTACCGCTAAAACAAGGAGAGCGATCGCCGCCTGAATTGTCGCCGTGCGCCAGTTCATTTGAAGGAAGACCAGGTAGCCTGTAATGATGAGGGCGCCTAAGGTGACGAAGAAATGGTTTATCGTAATAAAGAGACTCTCCTTTGTATCGTGGATATCGAGGAGCATCGCATCCGAAGTACCTTCGTAGGTGCCGATTCCGAGTCCGATTCCGAACATAATAAAAAGATTTATGAGAAAACTGTCTTTCATATAGAAGAAAAAGAAACCGCAGGCCAAGACGACACTGCCGACGAAAAGAATGCGCGGTTTTTCTATCGAATCCGCTGCTACCCCTGAAACCATCACCGCGATCATAAAACCCAGATTCTGGACGGCGATAAGAAGCCCGATCTCAAAAGGAGTGAGACCAATATTCTTCGATGCGGCCCCGATGACCGTACCGCCGATACCTAAGAAAAACATTGAAAAGAAAGAGGCGGCCGTAGCCGCCTTTATACTGCGTATCTGTAACATTCTGTGTATAGTAGCAGATTACTCGCTCTCTGCCAACTTACCGAACCGATGAACAATGGCCAGCGCAGGATCGAGCGGCACCTCCACCGGTTTGACATCTTTGGGGATACTGATGATGGGAAGCGGTTTCAGGCTCTTTCCTTCGAACTGGGGAAGATACTTCTTGTGCGCCTCCAGCATCTCGATGGTCATATCTCTGATCTCTTTGAGGGTAAGGACGGCCGATGTCAGAGGGTCCATTGCAACCGCGGCCTCGGTCAATTCGGGATCGCCCTTGAGTGCGGCATCGGCGGCCAGCGACTGCACAGTCACGTTACTCTGATTGAGGGCCGCAAGCTGAGACGGCAGATTACCTACCCGCAACGGGTGGAGCCCGGACCTGTCCACGTACATGGGGACCTCGACACAGGAATCCATGGGAAGGTTGGTGATGTAACCGTTGTTCATGACGTTTCCGTTCAGCTTGAAGGGGTTCCCCGACTCTTTCGCCTCTAAGATGTAGGAACAGTACTCCTTGCTGCGGGGTTCCAACTCCCCGCTCTCGTACTGCAGATAATCGACATCCTTGTATTTTTCGACAATCGCGGCGCACCAGGAGAAGTAGGCCCCCGATTCCCCGCCGAAGGCCGGCTGATCGCAGTAGAGGTCCAAGGCCTTTTGGTTCTTCCGGAACCAGGGCAGATACTCGGAGAGATGGCCCGTACTCTCGGTCATGAAATAGCCGAAATGGCGCATTACTTCACACCGCACCTTTTCATTGACATAATATTCAGGCTTTTCAATGTTCTCACGCAGGATGGGGTAGAGGTCCTTTCCGTCTTTCTCCAGTTTGAGAAACCACGCCATGTGGTTGATTCCGGCACAAACATAATCGATTTCCTCCTTCGGTACCTCTACATAGTTGGAAATAAGCTCCATCGTCGTCTGCACTCCGTGACAGAGCCCCACGAACGGAATGGAACTGGCCCGACCCATTGCCAAACAGACCGCCGCCATGGGATTGACGTAGTTGAGGATGATCGCATTGGGACAGAGTTCTTCCATCTCATGCATCATGTCGATCAGCACCGGAACCGAACGCAACCCTCGAAACACACCGCCCGGTCCGAGGGAGTCTCCAATACACTGGTCCACGCCGTATTTCATCGGTATCTCATAGTCTATCTTAAAAGCATCCACCCCTCCGATCTGGAACATGGTGATGACGTAATCGGCATCTTTTATTGCCTCTTTCCTGTCGGTTGTTGCATAGACGGTGGACTTTAGTCCGTTCTTCGTAATAATCTTGTCCGCGTACTTTTTCATCCGCTCCAGTTTGGACATGGTCGGCCCCATCAACGCATAGGTGGAACCGTCCAGCACCTTTGTGGACAACATATCATTCATCAATGTTTTGCAGAAAACGATACTTCCCGCTCCAATAATAGCAATTTTAGGCATATACACTCTCCTTACGGTTTAGGTATAAAGATTCGTTCTCCGCCCTTCATAGCGGATTCATGGGCGCAGATGCCGGCCATGGTCCAGTTCGCGGCTGTCTCCGCGTCCACGAAAGATTCCCTTCCTTCAATTATAGCCGTGATAAACTCACGCGCAAGATGGGGATGCGAACCGCCGTGCCCCGCACCCTGGATGAAAGAGGTATGTTCATGCTCCTCATCATAGACACCATGCAGAGTATACCTGGCTATCTCTCCCGCCATAGCTCACCTCCTCTTCTACATCTCAATCTCTACTTTCATCGGATTGTCCACACGATTTCGCAGGTTGACAATCGCCTTGCCGGTCTCCTCCAGTGGATAAGTGTGGGAAACGAGGGAATCGAGTTCGATCAAATTTTCCTGGATCATTCGGATAGTCTCCGGCCACCCCATCGGTGCGAGCCACGATGATCGTATCTGCTTGTCCATCGTGTGGAAACTCAACGCCGGTATCTTGAACACATCGTCCCCTCCCGGAAGACCGAAGTGGACGATTATGGAACAGTTCCCGCCTATCTCTACCGCCTGTTCGAACGCTGCGTTGGAGCTGGTTGGCGTGATGACCCGCTCTGCCAGCTGACCGCCGGTAACATCGGCGATCGCCTCTTTCAAATCGTTGACGTAATATTTTGAAGCTTTGTCGGAAACGTTGAAACAGTAGTCGGCACCGTACTTTTTCCCAGCCTCCAATCGATAATCCCGGGTCCCTATCAGTGCCGCCTTCCCGGCCCCTTGCGCCTTGGCCATCTGGAGTATCATCAAACCGATCGGTCCCGGACCGACTACAGCGACAAATTGTCCCGGCTCTATGGCCAGCTTCCGAAGACCGTTTGCCGCACATGCGGCAGGCTCGATCATGGCACCGGCCCTGAAGCTGATATTGTCGGGAAGCTTGAACAATCCGGTATAGTGGGCCTTACAGAACTCTGCAAACGCTCCGTCCCCTGAAACGCCGTTGACGTTCAAATTGGTACACATATGGGTTTTTCCTGCCGCACACGCGTAACAGGCGTTGCAGTGCTGGACCGGATTGACCACGACTCGATCACCCTCTTTGAACAGCCCCGCTTCCAGCGGCACCTTTCCCGCCTTCTCGACCGTTCCGCAGAACTCGTGACCGAGGATGATGGGACCTTTTCCGGTCGGGGTATCGACAGGGCTCAACCCGAAATAGTAGGAAATATCGGAACCGCAAATTCCTACGTCCTTCACCCGAACCAGCACCTCATTGGGGCCGACTTCGGGAATAGGGGCCTCCTCCAGCTTCATTACTTCCTTCTCATAAAACACCTGTGCTTTCATCTTTTCAGCCATAGTATACTCCCTCCTCACGATCCATATTTTTTAATGATCTCATCCAACGCCTTCTTATTGTCGGCGGTTACATCGAGCGCCTTCGGCCAGAAACAGAGATCGATCGGCCACCACTCGTCATCGTAGCCCGCTTCCAAAATAGCAGGCATAATTTCGCCGAAATTGAGCACACCGGTGCCCAGCGGCGCGTGGGTGCTGGTATCGTCGTCATGCAGGGTATTGTCCGAATCGATCAGATGGATGTGTCCGATTTTGCCGGTCAGCATATGGGCGAACTGGACCACTCCGCCCGGCAGAATCTCTTTTTCCCCCATGTGGCGTGATCCAAGCACCGCCGACATGTGGGCATGGCAGGTATCGAAGAGGATGGAAAAGTTGGGGTGGTCCACTTTATAGACCATACGGACCACTTCCGACGGTTTGTTGAAGAGAAACCCGGGCTCAAACTCCCATATCAGCTTTATACCGGCCTTATCGCAGAGTTCGGCCGATTCGTTCCACACTTCAGCCACTTTCAAAAAACACTCTTCGTATTTCATCCCACCGGGCACCTCGCCGGGCGGATCAACCGCGTCCACCCGCAGCTTCGGAATGTTCATGTCCTTGCATATCTCCAGGTTTTCCTTCACCGCTTCCAGATACTTCTTCTTTTTCGACGTTGCCGGAGAGGGAAATCCCGCGGCCACCCCTGAAATTGCAAGTCCGTTTTCGTCGAACAATTTTTTGATCTCTTTCCGTTTTTCCTTTGTATTCGGCTCCAGGTGCGGCTCAAAAGCGGCAAACTCGATACCGTCAAACTTAAGGTCGGCCAATGTTTTGACGACCGTCTCCAACGGTATTGGGGCCTCTTCGTATCCTCCCCAGATATATGCCCAGGCACCGATTGACGTTTTCTTTGACATAACTAAACCCCCTAATAAAATCATTTCCCCGGTCCCCTTTGACGCTGCAGGACAGGGCAAATAGAAAACTATCCCCGTTTTTTAATCATGGGGACATCTTTATTGATATCGGGACCGAAGAACTTGATCAGCATCAGCTCTTCGGGGCCGGTATTTTGTATTGCAAGCGGTTTAACGGACGTTTCATGGCTGACGAGAAGCTCATCCAGTGTGTGATTGCCGGGTTCTATCTTGTCACCACCGACCGCACCCCCTCCCTTCCAGACGAAAATGGAATACACCCCGTTGTCTCTGCTTTGAAACGTCTGACCCGGTTTTACAACCACTTTTTTTCCGCTGAACTTGCTCGTATTATAATAAATCCAATACTCTTCTCCACCCTCTTGTTCGGTTTCTTCTATTAATAGAGGTTTTAAATGATGATTTTCATAGAAATAAGGATCCCCGCAGGTTTCCCAGTCAATCTGATTGAGAATGATCCGTTCCCCGTAGTTCTTCCGTTGTTCAGGATCGACGTCATCGAGAAAGTAGTACGCTTTATCTTTCGAGTTTCGTCCCACCAGTCGTGCGTCCTTTTCCATTTGGTGAATGTGGTAGGGGATCCGCGCCCCGACATCGTACTCCTCCTCTTTCAATCCCAGACGTTTCCCCGGAGGAAGAAAATCTCTCGCCACCCAGGCGGCATTGAGCCGGAGAATACCTTCTTCGCGGTCCAAGAGCTTTTCAATTATTTCTTTTTTATCGACCATCGTTTTTTAACTCCTCGATGCAGCTGTTCCGCGTCACGGTCGCCTTACTCTATTCTCGACTTCGTTTCGAGGTCGAAAAAGTGAGCATGGTCCATGTCGAATACCGCGTATGCTTCCTCCCCCACCGAGGTAGAGAGTATACAGCTGAAAAACAAAGGCAATATCTCTTTGGGACGCCCTCTTCTTTGTCACGTCGACACCGTCGAGGTAAATGGTCCCGCTTGTGGGAACTTCCAATCCGGAAATACTGCGAAGTGTCGTCGTCTTGCCGCAGCCGGACGGCCCTAAAAGAACGAGGAACTCTTCATTCCGAATGGTAAGATTCAGATTATTGACGGCAACCAGGTCCCCGAACTTCTTAACGATATTCCGTAAAATAACTTCTGCCATAAAGCGGTCTCCAATCCTCGAATATTTGTTAACCGAAAAGTTTCTTGATGTAGCGCAGACCTTTGTCCGCCAACGTGTGGGCGTCCCTTTCGGTAGGCCGCCAAATCGAGGCGGCTTTGGCAATGATCTCGATATCGGGTGTGAACGATTCTATAACCACGTACCGGTTGTAGCCTATCTCCTTGAAGGCGGCGGCAATTTCATCCCATCTGACCTGTCCTGTTCCGGGAGTACCGCGATCGTTTTCGCTTGCATGAAAATGGAACAGCTTTTTCCCGGCGGCACGGACCGTATCGGCCGAGTTTTTCTCTTCGATGTTCATATGGAAAGCATCCAGGTGGATTCCCAGCCGGCTGCTGCCAACCTCGTCCACCATCTTCAGGGCGTCCCCGCAAATATTGATGAAATCCGTTTCGAACCGATTGAGCGGCTCCAAGGCCAGATCGATCTCTTTCTTCTCAGCGTAATCGCACACCTCCTGCAGACTTTCCTTAGCGGTAGACCATTGTTCTTTCTTCGCATCATCGCTCTCCATGTTCGCCCGTCCCACCGAGGAGTAGAGGGGACCGATGACCGGACCGGCCTCCAATTCATACGCCGCGTCGATACAGTCTTTGATATAGGCGATACCGTTTTTTACATATTCTTTATTCGGACCCCGAACGTCCCTGTCCGGTCCGAAAAGTCCGCAGATGGAGCTGCATTCCAAATCGTTATTGCGCAGTTTTTTAAGAACACTCCCGTAGTTGAAATCACCCTTTTTCTCCAGTGCTATCTCCACACCGTCGAATCCCATCTGAGCGATTGTCTCAAAAACCCTGGCGTCCTCATCGGTAAAGGTGCCGGTAAAAATTAAAGTGTTTATTCCGTATTTCATCGTTTTCTCCTTAAGAGCTACTTAAAATGGATTGAAGCGATATACCCCAATGTGCCGGTAAAAAAGGATGGTAAACCCATGCCGGTAGAGTGGGAAGAAGAGAGGCTGACAGAGAGCGATGATTCCGAAAAGCATGACCGCCATAAAAAAATCCATACTCCCTCCTGTCTATTTTCTCACCGCGCCGAACGATATTCCCCGGACCAGGTGGTTTCGAAGCAGGACAGTGAAAATCATCGCCGGGAGAAGGAACAGAGTCGTTCCGGCGGGAGCATCCTGGTACTGAGGATGAAAAGAGCAGATCGTCCTTCCCCTTAACGGGAAACCTGGAAAACCCGTATGCCGCCGTTGTCCCTAATACAACGGTGATGAGCGTACTGGTAAGTGTAATAAAGAGACTGTTAAAATACCGTTTCGTCAAATCTCCCTGACGAACAATCTGTTCATTCGTTTCATTATACACAATCCGTTCATACCACTTCATCTCCTCCAGTCCCTCTTCGATAGGCATCTCTCCCGGCGGATAAATCGTCCGGGCGGTAAAAATGCGAATAAAGCTGCCGATAGAAGGATCATAGAGTAACTTAGGGGGATCCGCTTTGATCTCCTTCCACGGTCGAAACGATGTGTTAACGATGTAGAACAGAGGGAAGAGATAGATAACCGTAATCGTTCTTCCGATTCCTCTTCTTTCTTCGATTTGTGCCATAGATAACCCCTTCCTCTATTGTCGTGCCTTATTGAGATATTTAACGAATATCGAAGTAATCGCTATTATGATAATCAGCATGATGTACCCCAACGCGGAGCCGTAACTTGTTTTCCAGGTCAAAAACGTCTGATTGTAGAGTTCCATCGCCAAAAGAGGCGGAGCGGACAAGCCGGCCATCGAGAGAAGCATGACAAACGGTGTCCACATCCAAATATCGGTCATGACGATGGCGTAAAGATTGATATTCGGATTTCCCGCCCAATCCACTCTTCCTAAACCAAGAACATAGTTGAACATGCCCCAGTTGGGATCCAGAAAAAGTTTCCACATCAATCCGACAATGACAGGCGACATGGTCATCGGTAAAACAAGGAGCGTATAAATGATTCCCCTCCCTTTAAACTTGGTCTGTAAAAGGAGTGCGAAACTAAAACCGAGAATCATTTCTCCGCCCACCGATAGGACAACATACTTGGCGGTAGTGATAAACTTGCGCCACACTTCAGGATCGGTCAAGAGTTCCCTGTAATTTTCATTTCCCACCATTTCCGGATTATCCCCCCACTCCGTCGGCATGATGAGCAGGCGGACAAGATTGACATCCCGCATAGGATTGTAGTTTATTGTATTGCCTCCGGCGTCTGTTATTTCATATCCTCTTTTTTTCATCTTTTTCCGTCCGTTTCTTTGTTTGGATAACACCGCTTCTCCCGGTCGGTCCGGGAGAAGCGAATAACCGGCGTATTATTCCGGCGTTTAGTCGATATAACCGGCCTCTTCAAAAATTTCCTGCCACTGCTCCACCAGTCTGTCCAAGGCCTGTTTTGCCGTTCCCTGATCTCTAATGATGTAGTTACCGATCGTCTTACTGTAGGTTTCCAAGAGCTGTCCATACTCAGGGACCGCCCAGAAATCTTTGAAGATGTTCATCGATTCCTTGAAAGCGGAATTGTACGGTGTGGCATCGAGGAATTCTTGGGAGTTGAGTGTATCGATGTGGCAGGTGTAGCCGCCTAGGGCCGCCCCGGCAAGGCCGCTGCTGCTCAAATGCGTTTTCCCTTGAAGGAACATTTTCCTTTATAGCTGTTTTCTCGTGGATTCTCGTTCCACTAACCACGGCTTCATGACAATCTGTTCCGTTTCATCTTGTTCTCCGTTAATCTTTTTCAATAGAATTTGGGCACCGATATCGATCATCTTATCGACCGGCTGATGGACCGTCGTGAGGGCCGGGGTGACGATGGATGCCGCCTCAATATCATCATAACCGACAAGAGAGATGTCTTCGGGGACCGAAATATTGTTTTTCCGCAGCACGCGAAGCACTTGCAGCGCTTTGAAGTCGTTTGACGCGAAAAGCGCCGTGGGCCGGTCCGGCTGCTGAAGCAGACGGGACAATTCGGGGAAGCCGCCCCTATGCCACACCTCTTCGCTTTGGGTAAGTACCAGGTGGTCATCCGGCGGCACACCTCGATGAGTCAATCCCGTAGTGTACCCTTGCCGGCGATACACTTCCGCCGTTGTGTAACCGGATGTGAGAAAGGCTATTTTCGTATGGCCTAAGGAAAAGAGATAATCGACAACGAGCTGTCCCCCGTACACATTATCATTAATGACGGTATCGATCTCTTCGCTGTCTATCTCCCGATCCACCAAAACGATCGGTATATCGAACCGCCGCACAAATTGCAGAATACTCGATGTATTTTCTTGAACGCCGATACAGAGAATCCCTTCGACATTACGAAACCGCATGGCGTTAAGGAGCGACTCTTCCCTCTCAGGGTCGTTGTCCGCATTACAGACGATAGAGGTATAATCGAATTTATTGAAAAAGTGATCGGTATACCAGCATGCGTACGAGTAGTAGGGGTTCCTGATATCTTGAGTGATGACACCGATGGTCTTCGTTTTTTTCAGCGACAGGCTTCTGGCTATTTCGTTGGGTTGATAATGAAGCTGCTTTATGGCGTTCAGCACAGACTCTCGAGTTTTTTTTGAGACCGGCCCGCTGTTGTTGATGACCCGCGAGATTGTACTCTTCGATACTTTCGCCAGTTTGGCAATATCGTTAATGGTAACTTTCACCCCACTTGCCTTTCATGCTGCCGGCCATGCTTATCATAGGACCGATGGTAAAAGCATTACCGATTGCATGTAAAAAACCGATTTTGTTCGGCGAAACCGGCATAAAAGGGAACCGGTTCCAGCATTAGGTGCTAATGGTGAAAAAAAAATGTCATAATCCCGGTATTATGCAAGAATATATAAGTAGAAGAAGTGAATTATGGCTCTCATCACCCCCTAGAATAGTGGAACCACAGAAAAAAGTGGAACCGTTTTTATAAATTTTATTTTAGCACGGTTCCGTCCCCTGTCAAGAAAAAATTTTTTAAATATTATTTACGTTGAGACGGCTGGTACAAGAACGCGGACCGATCAAGCGGTCCGCCGATTATTACTTTTTCATGTCTCCGTCGAAAGCGATATCGGAAGGAGAAAAATTAATCTTTTTCACGAATTCAACCGCCTCTTTGGCGCCGAACTCCCGTTCCATGCCGTTGTCTTCCCATTCAACGGAGAGAGGTCCGGTATATTTCATTGCGTTCAGCTCGCGAATAATCTCTTCAAAATCGACACTGCCGTGTCCGAGAGAGCGGAAGTTCCAGCCTCTCCGTTCATCTCCAAAAGCAATATGGGACCCTAAAATTCCTGCTTTCCCGTCCAACGTTACGGCGGCGTCTTTCATATGGACATGGTAGATTTTCTCGGCAAACTCTCGAAGGAATATCTTCGAATCGACACCCTGCCATACCAGATGGCTAGGATCGAAGTTGAAGCCCAAAGTGTCGCGGTAATCGAACGTCTTTAAGAGCCGTTCAGCCGAATAAAAATCAAACGCTATTTCGGTAGGGTGGACTTCCAACGCGAAGCGTACACCCTGCGCGTCGAACTCATCGAATATCGGCGACCACAATTTCTTGATTTCCTGGAACCCCTCTTCCACCATCTCCTCAGAAGTGGGCGGGAATGAATACCAGAACTTCCAAATGGGGGAACCCATAAAACCGGTCACCACAGCCACTCCCATTTTCTTGGCGGCTTTCGCTGCGTTTTTCATCTCGGAAACGCCCCATTCACGTATTTTCTCCGGATTTCCCTTAGCGCTTGCCGGCGCGAACCCGTCGATCCGCTTATCATAGCGGTCACCCACGCACTGACCGGCGAGATGCGCTCCTAAAGCCCAGCATCCTACGTTGTATTTTTTGAGTATCGATTTGCGGTCGTCGATATACCCGTCGTCTTTGGCCGCTTTCTCTACATCCATGTGATCGCCCCAACAGGCGATCTCGACTCCGTCGTACCCCCAGGAACTCACCTTTTTGCAGAGTTCATCAAAGGTCAAATCCGCCCATTGTCCTGTAAATAAAGTAACTGGTCGACTCATATCGTCCTCCTATTACGAAATAATATTGTTAAGCATTGTTTCAGGCCGGCATTTACAGCGCAACCATAAACAGCATACTCCAACCTTTTGGTATTATCAAGCTTTACGGCACGACTAATAGCGCAGATGTTTTACATTATCTTCGCTTTTCATCACCGTCTTCATAGTCTCAATTCCCAAATCGAGGTGAAGTTCGGAATATTTTTCAGTTACCTCTCGATCTTTTTCCGCCGTTTTCACCCCTTCAGGCATCATCGGTTGATCGGAGACAAGCAGCAGCGCGCCGCGCGGAATACCGTTGTAGTGTCCGACTAAGAAAATGGTGGCGGTTTCCATGTCGATAGCTGTGGCCCGTATGTTTTTCAGGTACTCTTTGAACTTTGTGTCCCATTCCCACACTCTGCGATTGGTTGTATAGATGACTCCGGTCGAATATTCGATTCTTTTGTGACGCAGCCTATGACCGGCGAAATCGTGAAGGTTAAAGGAAGGCAATGCGGGGACTTCCAAAGGGTAGTAGTCTAAGCCGGTACCTTCCCCCCTTATTGCGGCAATGGGAAGAACGAAGTGGCCGATCCCGGTCCTCTCTTTGAGCCCGCCGCATTTTCCGAGGAAGAGAACGGCACAGGGATCGATTGAAGAGAGCAGATCCATCACCGTTGCCGCGTCGGGAGAACCGATGCCGAAATTGATGCAGGTCAATCCGTCCTGATTGGTTGCCGCCTGCATGGGACCGCCGTCTCCCATGATGGAAACGTTATAGCGCTTGGAAAACGACTGCAGATAGCGGTAGAAATTGGTGAGGAGAATAAACCGTCCGAAATCTTCCAACCGCATCCCGGTGTATCGAGGCAGCCAATTCCTAACAATTTTCTCCCGCTCTATCTCGCTCATGAGGTTAACTGTCGTAAAAACCTATGATGCCGGACCAGCTTTGATGAAATCAAAACTCATTTTCAGGGCTTTGAAGGGATCGTTGTCCACCCAGTCGCGGTCCTGTTCCACGACAAACCAGCCGCAGCCACCCTTTTCAGCCGTCGCTATTATTTCAGACCATTCGATATTGCCGTTGCCGATCTCCCGCATCGCGGTTTCGTATTCCGCCGTAATGCCGTAATCTTTTAAGTGGAGCAAGGGGAGTCTGCCGGCGAGTTTTTCGACCCATTTTAAAATGTTGCCGCCGCCGACCTGGACCCAGTAGGTGTCCAGTTCGCTCTGCACATTCTTCTTATCGGTTTGGTCGAAGAGCGTATCAAGGACCACCGTTCCGTCGATTTTAAAGAACTCGACATGATGGTTGTGATAGACGAGTGTTATTCCGGATTTTTGTAGTTCCGCTC
>CAZJBZ010000074.1:0-2021 GCA_964543975.1 uncultured Spirochaetales bacterium | reverse complement strand
ATCTAACTTTTTGGCAAAATCTTTGACGGCACTTTTTTCAGTTAGATTCACACCGCGCGGATAGGGATACGTAACATAGTCACATCCTAAAGCCTTCACCTTCTCGACGACCTTCTCCGGTTCGTTCAGGATAGCGTCTCCCGATTCGTGAATGGAACAGCAGGCGAGTCCCTCTCCGTCGAGAATGCTCTTCAACTCTTTCATCGATATGTCGCCTACAGCCGCTATCTCGACAGCTTCATAACCGATCTTTTTGATCTTTTTCATCGATTCCGCAATGCCTTGAGGCGTCTTCAGAAAGTCTCGTACCGTATACACTTGTGCAGCTACTTGATTGATGTCCATTGATTAACTTCTCCTATGATAAAAATATTCCGGCGGCCCGGAGAACTTGCGCGATATATCGGCATCAATACGGCGGCTTATTACCCCGGTCCGTAACCACGTTTCAATTAAAGCACAATCGAAACCGGAAAGGCAAGACAGCGATCGTAAAAAGAGTATGCAAACAGGCAGGTTTGAATAAAAGGTTTTAACGCTTTCTACGATGAGGTCAAAACGTACGGTCGACAATTCATGAAACAAGCGGTACAATAAACACATCATCCACGTGTGTTGCCGATCACACGGCTGATAAAACATATACTACTACGATAAAATGGAGAAAACGAGATGAAAGCAAAAAGTTTGTGGCATGTTGCACCGAATAAACTGGACTTGAGAGAAATCGATATTCCTGAACCAGGATGTAAACAGCTTGTTGTGAAAATGGAAGCAAGCGGCATCTGTATGTGGGACCTGGTCATTTTTGAAGGCGGTTTTCAGGACCATAAACCGTTTCCGTTCTATTTTGGGCACGAGGGAGTAGGAACGGTTGTTAAAACCGGGACTGAAGTGACCCGTTTCAAAGAAGGTGACCGGGTCGCACTCCGCGCTGAAGGCGGTATCGGGACCATCGGCTACGGCCATATGGCCGAGTATGCCCTGCAGAGCGAAGACGGACCTATTCCGATTCCGAAAGACAACAAACCCTCCGAGCTGTGGGTCATCGAACCACCGGCATGCTGCGTCAACGGCGTTAATCTGGCGAATGTAAAAGCAGGACAGAAAGTGGCGCTCGTCGGGTGCGGTTTTATGGGCAGCATCATCCTGCAGTTGTTGGTCCAGACACCCGCCACCGAAATCGTCGTCTTCGACGTGCGGAAGGAATCACTCGATTACGCACGCACTTTCGAAAAATACCCCGGCGTGACGGTTATCAATTCCAACGACGTAAAAGACCCGGACGAACGGTTCGACGGCTATTTCGATACAGTCATCGAAAGTGCGGCCGCGGAACCGGCATTCCACCTGGCCAACCGCATCCTCAAAGCCGGTGCCGGTCTTTTTATCATGTTCTCCTGGCACCACAGCGTGTTCCCCATCGACCTGGGCACCTGGCATATGAAAGGCACCTGGGTCATTAATGCATCACCGGGTGCTGATCCGCATTTTATCGACTGTTTTTATCAAACCGTAGAGATGGTGAAAAACGACCGGATCGATATGAAACCATTGGTCACCCACGTCGGTCCGCCCGAGCAAGCCCAAAAAATCTATGAAACCGGCATTGCCAAGAAGGACGGATACATTAAAGGTGTCATTACCTGGTAAAACCGGCTGCTTTTTCAATATCGTGGTGCTGTAGCGTGGCGTTTTTTGTCGAATCTTACAGCACCACTGATCGTTCGGTTCCCCTGTGCCGGATTGACCCGAGTGACCCGGCAGCTGAATAAACGGTTTGGGCTTACCGATGAAGAGACCGCACTGGTCACGGCTGAAACATCCCGGGAGAAATTGGACCAAGCGTTGGATAAAATCCTCTTCGCCGAAATAAAAGAGCAGGTGTTGAAGGTTTTGCAATGAACTTCCGACACAATAGGGGCATGTTGCAATTGCTTCCAAACGTGCCGACCGGTCCGCCAATAAAAATCAACAACCACCTGCAAAGCAGGTGGTTTGTGGGCAGCGCCCCATAGGGG
>CAZJBZ010000073.1:0-14905 GCA_964543975.1 uncultured Spirochaetales bacterium | reverse complement strand
ACGATAAAGTTGATTACAACAACAGGCCGTTATACCATGATGTCGGATGATATGGATTACAACGCGGGTAAATATTTAGACGGTGTGTCAATGGAGACGATGGAACGAGAACTGTTCGATAGAATGTTAAGGATAGCTTCAGGGGAAAGGACCGCCGCGGAAAGAAGCGGCAGACCGCCTGAAACTCAGCTGTGGAGGGGTTGGCACGATAAACCGGTTTCCGAAACGGCGAAGGAGGAGGCACCTGCACATGTTGCGCACAAAGCATCTGCCGGCTTCGATAATAGTGAAGCTGAAACCGGAGGGGAGGATGCCCGGGATAAGAGAAATCAACCGAAGACGGCGGAACTGATTTGTTCCGGCTATAATCATCCGTTCGGAAAAGGTACGGAAAATATCGCCCTTATTGTTCCTACTAGCCTTTGCGCTACAGGCCAGTCACTCTACATGGCGGATATTTTAAATAAATCTCTCGCCCGACATTATAATGTCCGTTTTACCGGATTATATAATACTGAAGGCTGCGGTAGTGCCGGTGATTTCTCCCACAACGAAAGGACGCTTGCAAACCACGCCTTGCATCCGAATGTGGTATCGGCATTTTTTGTTTCCTTGGGGTGCGAGAAGACCGGGCCTGTCACTCTGCAACGCTACTTTCAGGGCCTCGGTATCGACCCTGATCAATTCGGTTGGGCCCGGATTCAATCGAAAGGTGGGAGCAGGGCCACGGGTAAGGCAATCACCCGCTGGTTTGAATCCGACTTGAAGAAGAAGATGATCGCCCGATTGGAAAAAAGCGGAACAACTGTACAAAGCGGTGAAGCAGTAGACCTGGGATGGAGCGATTTGTTGATGGGTGTTGCTCTTTTCGGTGAAGCGGAGCGTGAGCGGATACAAGAGATACGAGAAGTAGTCGACACGTTTATCATGAACGGATCAACTGTTGTTGTTCCGAAAAAAACGGCGGAAAACATTTTTGATGTTGACGCCGCTCCAAAAATTGATTTTGGTGAACGGATCAACATGGGCCGACTCGGCAGGAGCGAAGCTGAATTAGGGGCCGGAAGCGAGGGCACGTTGCCTCAAGCTCCCAGACTTTGTATCATGGCCGACCCTTCCATTACCGGTGTTGAAACATTGACCGGTCTCGCCGCGTGCGGAGTCCACCTGACCATCGTGTGCAGTGCAAAAACGCCGCTTCCGAACCATCCATTAATGCCTGTTATCCAAACCACCGCTAATCCCGGTCTTTTTCCAATAACGCCGGATTTTGCAGATATTACATTTGAATCGATTATGGAAGCGGTAAGCGCTGTTTTAACAGGCAAACAAAAAACGGCAGCGGAAAAAGTAGGAAATGTTAATTTTCAGCTGCCGCGTGGAAATATCTTTTCGATGTAGACCCGTAACTAAGGGGTGGGGCCTATGTGTTTTAAAATCACCAAGTCGTCGTAATCGCTGTTGTTGGTGACGGTAACACCGTTTTTGGCCGCTTCTTTTGTAACGAATAGCTCGTCCTCAGTCATCTGACCGAACCGGATCATCGCCGGCGAATTGACCGAAAGTTCACCATATTTTCCGTGCCCTTGAATAACGATTGCTCCATACGCTTCTTCATCGTTTATTCTTACCGATTTTTTCGGAAAAACGGTCAATTCCTTGGCTGAGAAGAACTCCGATTTATTGGCAATCCATTTTTCTTCGTACCCCTCGGCGTGCATTTCCTTTATCGGTTTTACCGGCTCAGGTGGATTGAACCGATTTTGATACATGTTGGGATCGATATTCAGCTCCCAATCAAGGAGCTCGATGATGTAATCAATATCTTTCTTATGCGCTTCCGGAACGTCTTTCACAACCATATCCCAGGAAAGGCATCTGTCCCAGACCAGGGATTGGAACATGGCCGCTACGTCCGAAGCACGCTGCGGTTCATAGGTTAGGAAGGAACCGGGAGCGTGAAGTAACCCTGCAGGAACGTCCCATCCGGTCCCGGGAACCAATTTATATGCTCGGGACAATTCGAGTATCCCATTATCGCCCTTGTTCCAATCTTCCAGACACTTTTTGACCTGTTTCTTCGTTACGCCGGGATTAAATCCGAAAAAGGTGTAAGGGAAGTATCCGCGTTTGTTGTTCAGCTGCTTCGGAAAATAGTACGCTTCAGGTTTGCCTTTCGCGCCCACCCGTGAAGCGTCCTCATCGTTAAGGTGGAGATGATGGGGGAGGGGGTCCTGGTTGTCGAAAAACTTACTGTACATCACCCAGCCGCCGAAAGCCTTCACAACGTCTTCTCCGATTATCTCTTTTCCCATCAGATCGATTGCCTCTTTCAGAAGAACTTTCTCCTCTGAAGGACCGTCCATTACGTAGATGTAGCTCAACCCTTCATCATCCAGAGTCAACGGTCCGTTGTCTGCTTTGGT
Source organism: uncultured Spirochaetales bacterium (assembly GCA_964543975.1). Classification (GTDB taxonomy): domain Bacteria; phylum Spirochaetota; class Spirochaetia; order SPDA01; family CAZJBZ01; genus CAZJBZ01. Next base: position 12,479 of record CAZJBZ010000073.1, on the reverse strand, counting down.
GGTGGACGCGAACCATCGTTCATCGATGCCTCCCCGATTTGCACCGAAGGCGTAATAGTCGTCCGGATGAAGTTTTAGCCTTTTCCCCGGAGTACAGAACGATCGGGGGACCCAGTTTGGTGCAAGTCTGAATATTCCTTTTCCTTGATTAAGAGCGGTTTCTACAAGCTGTTTCGTTTGTGCCATAGTATTGTCCTTTTCTTTCCGTTTTTTATTTTTGTATTCGAAAAAGGATAGGATGCACGGTATTTTCTGTCAAGTTCGGGGGAGTAAGCTGTCGAATATCAGCTGCTTCAAAAAAGTATTTGACATCATGGAGGAAGGAGGATTACCTTAAGGAAGGATCCTGTCTATAAAATGACAAGGGGATAATTCATGCCTTTAAATATTAAAAATGAAGAGACACATCAACGCGCAAAACGGCTTGCCGAGATAACTAATACCTCAATCACGATAGCTGTAGATACCGCGATACGGGAGGCACTGGAACGCAGACAGTCTAAAAATGAAAGATTATATCGGTCCTTGATAGAAGACCTTCGAGAGATCGCGATTCAAACAGCTTCGTTACCTGTGAATGATCGTCGATCTTCGGACGAGATAGTAGGGTACGATGAAATGGGGTCTCTGAATAATGGTTCTTGATACTTCCGCGCTTCTTGCTATTCTTATGGACGAGCCGGAACGAGAGACTTTTATTGCTGCCATTGTCGAAGCGCCGGTCTGTCGAATGTCAGCTGCTTCCTATGTAGAGGCGGGTATTGTTATTGAATCCCGCAACGGGAGCCCCGGTCTACATAATCTCATGCTTTTTTTAGCCAAGGCAAAGGTATTAATCGATCCTGTCGATAGGGAGCAAGCAGAGTTGGCACTGGATGCTTATCATCGTTACGGCAAAGGTCGCCATAAGGCAGGCCTTAATTTTGGTGATTGTTTTTCCTATGCACTTTCTGCCTTTAGAGATGAACCTCTTTTGTATAAAGGGACCGATTTTTCGTTGACGGATTTGTAGGTACGGGCAATGTTGCCGAAACATCAAAGCTTTGTTACTATAGCTTTACTATGTACTATTTATCCTATCCATTATCTGAAAAAACCCCCTGTTTCGGTGGAAAGCCGGGCTTTTCGAGGGAAAAGAGAGGTCAAATCGCAAAGGGTGATTCGAGCAACACCCAAGAGTGGTTTGTACAAAATCATGCCGGAACGCATATCGATCTTCCATTTCATTTTGATAACAACGGCAAAAAAATAGAGGATTTTCCAAAGGTAGAGGATTGGGTTTTCCATACTCCCTTTGTTGCGGAGATTGATGCTTCCCCGGATGAACTCATCAAACCGGACCGGTTTATACAGGAGATCCCACACGATGCGGACATGCTTATCGTAAAAACAGGCTGGTTTAAGAAGCGTGAGAAATCGGAATATTGGAAGCATAATCCGGGCTTTGCTCCGGAGACGGGAACATGGTTGCGGAAAAATTGTCCCGAGCTAAAGATAATCGGGTTCGATTTTATCTCTCTTTCCGCCTGGCAGCATCGGGCTGTGGGGCAGGAAGCACATCGAGCTTTTCTCGCCGTCGACGGTCCAGGTGAACCGCTGCGAATCATCGAAGACCTTGATCTATCGAAGCTCAATGCAACACCGAAGAGGATTCTGGTTTTCCCCTGGCAGATTACCGAATGCGGCGGAGCACCGGTAACGGTGGTTGCGGACGAGTAACGACGGAGCAAACAGATGAAAGTATTATTTTATCAGGACCAACCGCACATATGGATGAAAGAATTAGAACAGTTTAGAAAAGAGTTCCCGAATGTCGATTTTATTACCGATAAAAAGGATGCGGACAATCATATTGCAACCGTCGATATTATTTACGGGGGAATGCTCCCGAAAGAGACGATCGAGAAGGCTGCTAACCTAAAATTGATCATAGTCCCTTTTACCGGGATAAATCAGCTGCCGCTTGACTCCTTAAAAGAGCGGGGAGTACGAGTTGCTAACTCTCATGGAAATGCCCGATACGTGGCGGAGCGGATGGTCGCCATGATCTTGGCCCTCTACGGGAAAATAGTCGAATATCACAATGACCTCCAGCAGAAACAGTTATGGCATGGTGGAGCGGTCGGTGAAAGTATTGACGATTCCTGGGACACGGTCCATGAAAAACCGGTCACTATTTTGGGTACGGGAGAAATAGGCAAATACATCGCCCGGTTCCTGCGTTGTTTCGATGTGGGAAAAATTACCGGATACAAAAGGGCGCGGCTCGATAAGCCGATAGACTACTTCGATGAGATCGTCTATTCGATCGATGAGGCGGTCGAAAGAGGAGAGATTATCGTTAACGCTCTTCCCTCGACCGATAAGACGAGAGGCATCCTCAATAAAGAACGATTCACAAAAATGAAGGGAAAAGTGTTTGCCAATATCGGCCGCGGTGATGTTGCCGTTGAGAAGGACCTGTATGAAGCGTTGAAAAACGGTACTCTTCGCGGCGCTGCCATCGACTGCTGGTATATCTACCCGGACGGTAATCCGGTGCAGCCTCCTTCTACCGAACCGATCTACAAACTGCCGAATGTTGTTCTCTCTCCTCACGTGGGCGGATTCACGCCGAAGGCGGCCGTGGAGAGTGTCAAACAGGCGTTCGAGAATATGCGCCGCTTTATCACGAGCGGAGAGCTCCTCTTCGAAGGAAACAGAGACGAAGGGTACTGACCCCGTCTTCTTATTTCACCTGTGAGGCTGCGTATTTCAGCGCCCTGTGGGTACAGTGTTCCAGCTCTTCTAACACGGCATCGTCATGGGCCAATGAAATGGCATGGTGCGATACCGCGTTCCCGCTTACGAGGACACCCTGATCGAAAAGGGATGAGGCGAATGCGGAGTAAATTTCGGTATTAGTCTGTTTTGCCGACCGATAATCGTACACCTCGGAACCGGTAAAATACCATTGAATATGACCGCCTCCGCCGTAGAGGGCCCCTTGAATACCGAATGATTCGGCACTCTTGGCAAACGAACTTTTTAGCCGTTCGGTTCTCTCTTCGAACATCTTTTGGGCCGATCCGTCCTGTAATCGGGGGAGTGTAGCGAGAGCTGCCGCGATTGAGACGATATGCCCGTTAAAGGTCCCCACAAAGGTAGGTCCCTTGCCCGGCTCGGTCATCCGCATGTACTTCTCTATTCCGGCAAGTGCCGCCAGCGGATAACCGTTGGCCATCGCCTTTCCGTATACGGCAAGATCGGGCGTGATATCGTAATAATCCTGAGCGCCGCCGGGTGTTAGCCGAAAACCGGTTAACACCTCGTCAAAAATCAACAGGATGTTGTGTTTGGTACAGAGTTCTCTGATCGCCTGCAGGTACTCTTTTTTCCCGGGAATGTAGCCTACGTCGATCATGACCGGTTCGAGAATGACGGCGGCTAAGGTATCGGCATTTGATTCGATCACTTTTTTCGTTCTCTCGATATCGTTAAAGGGAAAGATGAGGATATCGTTGATGGCGTTTTTATTCAAACCGGCCGTACTGGGAACGGTTTTGATGTTATCAAGGTCCCCCGCTTTGGCGGGATCGTGAAAAGCGTTGGCAAATATTTCATCCACCCAGCCGTGGTACGACCCTTCAGGTTTGGCTATTTTCTCCTTTCCCGTGGCGGAGCGTGCGATATGGAGCGCGTGGAGCGTCGCTTCGGAACCGGTGTTGGTAAACCGTACGAGGTCCATTTTCGGAACCGCTTTTAAGAATTCGAAGGCCAACTGTTTGGTTAGGTTGTTCTCCACTCCGATCGATAGGCCGGAAGCGAGTGCTTCCTCCACTTTTTGAGTAACCTCGGCATCTTTATGACCGAACACGACTGCGCCGTTTCCTAAGACCAAATCGATATATCTGTTGCCGTCGATATCGTAAAGGTAGGGCCCTTCCGCCGATTGAAAGTAGAGCGGGTGTGGTTTTCGCATTCTGGAGTTTGAGCTGACACCGGCAGGCATCGCCTGGATTGCTTCTTCGTAGTGCTGTTTTGATTGTGTATACGCTCGTGCCATTTTACTTACCCCCTCGAAATCGTTCACCGGTTTCCAAGTCGCCGATCATGTAGCCGTAATCACCGACATGGATCACGTCCCTCGTTAAGTGTGAGAGAATCATAATACCCTTTGTTACCGGGCTTGTGATTACTTCCAGTTCTTCGAAGGTGTAGGGGCTGACCACCCGACCGAGTACGGAACCGCCCGATATTTCTTCTCCCAAAGGAGGCGCTTCGGTCTCCAAGATGCCGCCGAAACGGGGCCGTTTTGTAACGATTTTTTCGACAACGATCTGTTCGTCCGGCAAGACCGCTGTTCCCTCCACCATATTCAAATGGCGGAGCATGTTGAGAAGACCTTCTTTACCGCGTGCTTCATACGGCCTCTGGTCCAAGAGACCTCCGCCGAGTTCGACGGTAACCATCGGAAGTTCCCGGCCGATAACCACGCCTGAGATTGTCCCTTCGAAATAGTTGCCCTGATACTCCTTGTTGACCCGATAGAGGATTTTGGAACCGAAGTGTCTGGAAAGAGCTTTATCGTTGATGATGTAGACATAGTCGACCGTCTGGTAATGACCGCCGGCGTGCAGGTCGATATGGATATCGATTTCCTTGACAAAGGTATCGATTATCAATGAAGCAAGTTGCTGAGTAAGAGAACCGTTTTCGTTTCCCGGGAACGAACGGTTGAGGTTCGAAGGATCGAGGTGCTGATCGGGAGTTACCCTCTTGAGCGCGGCAAAGGAGAGCGGGTTTGCAACCGGCAAGAGCAATAATCTCCCTTTGAAATTGCCGTCTTTCAGTTCTCTGTAAAGGTCGAGAATGATCTTGGTCCCGGTACTCTCATCACCATGAATGGCTCCCGAGATGCCGACAGTCGGTCCGTCCCCCTTTTTACCGATAATTTCATACATGTACAGTTTTAATTCACAACCGTTTGCCATTGTTGTGAAAGGAATTTCGCGAACACCCATTTTTTTTCTCCTAATATATTGTAAGTTTTATAAAGTACGATGCCTCGGATCAAGATAGTCACGCAGTCCGTCTCCGAGCAGATTGAATCCTAAGACGGTGATCATGATTGCCAATCCCGGGACGATGGAAAACCAAGGATCGGTGCGAAGGTATCGCAGTCCGTACGCCATGATCCAGCCCCAGGTCGGGGTGGGCGGTGCCGCTCCGAACCCCAAAAAGCTTAGTGCCGATTCGGTAAGAATGGCCGTTCCCAGACTCAATGTCGCGAATACCACCGCGGGCCCCCAAATGTTGCGCAGCACATGGACAAAGAGGATGCGCGCTGTGGATGCACCTCCGGTACGGGCGGCCATGACATATTCGTTCTCCTTCGCCGAGAGTGTTTCTCCCCGCACAATACGGGTAAACCGTCCCCAATAGACAAATATCAGACTGATAACGATATTTTTTATACCCGGTCCCAACGCGGCAACCAGGGCCAAAGCCAATATAATAACGGGGAAGCCTAAAAAAATATCGACAATCCGCATGATGACCAGGTCAAACCATCCGCCTTTATAGCCCGCGTACAGACCAACGAAAGTGCCCAAAACCGCGGAACAGGAAACCGAAAGGATTGCGATGAGCGCGGACACCCGGGTCCCATAAGCTATTCTTGACCACAGGTCCCGTCCGAAATTGTCCGTCCCCAGCCAGTGGTCCTTGGAAGGCGGTTCCAGTCGACGCTCGAAGTTCATCTCATACGGATCGTGCACCGATAAAAACGGCGCGAAGAGCGATACGCACAGTACAAGCAGTACTAAAAGAAATCCGGCGATAAATGGCTTATTTTTAAAAATTCGTTTTACTGCTATCATTGCAGCCGTATCTTAGGATCAATTACCGAATAGAGAACGTCTACCACCAGATTGATTACCGCGAAAAAAGTTGCTGCAACCAAAATGCCCCCCTGCATCAACGGATAATCCCGCTCGGAGATTGCCGTAACGATAAGCTGACCCAGTCCGGGCCAGGAAAAAATCGTTTCGGTCAAGACGGCCCCTCCCATCAACGCCCCAAGTTGAAGACCCATGATACTGATGACCGGGATAAGCGCGTTTCGAAGAGCGTGATGGTAGATGACGGTCCTCTTTTTCAATCCTTTTGCCTTTGCCGTTCGAATATAATCTTCCTTTAACGTGGTAATCATCGATGCCCTGGTGGTCCTGCTGATATAGGCCATCGATAAAAACCCTAAAGAAACCGAAGGGAGTATGAGGTGTTTAATTGTCTCCCATAGATACTTCGGCTTACCCGCAAAAACGGCACCGAACGCTTCGAGAAGGGGCATTTCCCGACCGTATGAGGGCAGCCAGTCGAGTCGTATGGCGAAGAGGAAAATAAGCAGAATTGCCGACCAAAAAACAGGGACCGAAACCCCCAGTTGTCCAAGCCCCATGCAGACCATGTCGATAAACGATCCGCGCCGCAGTGCCGCGGCAATTCCTAACGGCACTCCGATGATTGTTGCGAAGAACACGCCGCACACTGCCAATTCGATTGTGGCCGGCAGCCGTTCAAAAACCGCTTCATTGACCGATCGGTCCTGGAAAATCGAGGTGCCTAAATCACCCCGGACCAACCTTCCTAAATAGATGCCAAGCTGCACAATCGGATGCTCGTTGAACCCGAGCTTCTCCCGCATTTTTTCAATCGCTTCTTCCGTGGCCTGTTCACCGAGGAATACCCGAGCGGGATCTCCCGGAATCATAAATCTGAGTGAGAAGACCACAATTGCCATTCCGAGGAGGAGAGGAATTAAGAGCAGTATTCTTTTTATTATATACGCCAACATTTTAAAAATCGACTCGTCCCGACAGATGATGGTCCGTATTGCCGGGGCGAGTCATTATTTCGTTTGTAGTAGATTATTCGCTATTCACGAGTTACCCAGCACCAGCTTCGCAGATAACCGCGTGAGTTTGATTTATACCCTTTTAAATCTTTCGACCAGAACTCTCCGAAATATTGATAATAGAGAATATAGTAGGGCAGGTCATCGGCCAAAATTCTTGCCGCCTGCTGATAATACTCGCCGCGTTTATCGATATCGGTCGTTACTCTTCCCAGTTCGACAAGCTCGTCATATTCAGGATTGTTGTAGCCGCCCCAGTTGTTTGCCCCTTCCGAATGGAACGTATGGTAGAAGGCGTAGTCCGGATCGATCAGACGGGTCCAGCCTTGTATTGTTGTCTGGTAGTTGCTTGCCTGGACTGCGGATGAATGTGCCGGCCAGTCGGTTATGTTGGTGGTAGCTTCGAATCCGTTCCGGGAAAGCACGTTTTGGATATATTCAACCATCTGCACCCGGTTTGCCCATTCGCTGTGGGTCCTGAGCACGACCGAGAGTTTTTGGCCGTCCTTGTCTAAAATACCGTCGCCGTCGCTGTCTTTCCAGCCCATCTCACTCAATAAGCTCTTTGCCTTTGCCGGATCGTGACCGGGCTGCTGAATGTCGTCGGTATAACACCACCAGAAGGGAAGCATGATGTTGCTCGCCTTGACCGGTACCCCTTCATTGATTTCATTGACCAGAATGTCCCGATCGATAAGATAGGCAATCGCCTGACGCATTCTCTTATCACTAAGGACCGGAACGTTGGTATTGAACCCGAAGTAGGTGTAGGCTGTACCTGTCGATGATGCGGAAGTGATTTCATCGTTTTCAAGCATTCGGTTGACGTCGTTCGGTTCAAGCGGAGAAGCAACATAATCGACATCTCCTGCTAAAAGGGCCTGCACCCGGTTGGTTTGGTCTTTGATAATTTGGATAACAAGTCGATCGACGGTTGGTTTCTCTCCCCAAAAATGGGGGTTCGGTTCCAAAATCATCTTGTTGCCTCGTTCCCATTCCGTAAGCATCATGGGTCCGCTGCCTACCGGATCGGTCCCTAAGTTATGGCCTTCGTCCGTACCAAGGTGTTGAGGAGCAATACCGATATCCATATAGGTCATGAGCGCGGCATTTGGTTCGGACAAGGTAAACTTGACCGTGTAGTCATCGAGAATTTCGACGGAAGATATCGATGTATAGAGAGAGCGGAACGGGGCGTTGAATTCGGGATCCAAGAGAGTGTCGAAAGTATATTTCACATCTTCGGCCGTCACTTTTTCTCCGTCGGAGAACAGTGCGTTTTCACGCAAGGTAAAAACAAGGGTCGTGTTGTCTTCCCATTCCCACGAAGTTGCCAGTTCAGGCTCCGGTTCGAACTCCGGCGTTAGTCCGATCAAACCGTCATAGATGATATCGCACGCCCGGTAGGCGGGGGTATCATTCATGATCCGAGGGTCCAGCGAACTCGCCGTAACGTCCTGGGTAATGATGATTTCAAAATCTTCCTCAGCTTCGGCGGTTTCTTGCTCTCCCCCTGCCCACATCACCATTGCGATAAGTGGGAGCAGAAGCAGCAAAAAAATGGTTTTTTTCATTTTTTTCTCCTTTTAAGCTTTTTAAAATAATGACAAGTAAAAAAGTCTGTTCATTCTATCCATGATTACTTCTCTAGTCAAGTATAGACGTTTCTATACGAAAGAACGCATTGAAAAGAAACGGTAGTGCTACGAAGGATGGCGTAGAAAACAGGCGGTACGATGATCATCACCCGCATCGATGAGCTCCGGTTCTTCTGCTCGACACCGGTCATACGCATGGGGGCAGCGGGTATGAAATCTGCAGCCGGGAGGAGGATTGCTCGGACTCGGTACGTCCCCTTTTAAAATAATCCGTTCGGTTTTTGCCTTTTCCCGGGTGTCCGGTATCGGGATAGCCGAGAGCAGCGCCTCGGTATACGGGTGAAGCGGATTGTCGAATACATTTTCCGTAACCGATATCTCAACTATTTTACCCAGATACATGACCGCCACTCTGTCGGAGATATGTTTTACCACACTCAAATCGTGCGCTATAAAGAGATAGGTCAAGCCGTATTTGCTTTGAATATCTTCCAAAAGATTGACGATCTGTGCTTGGATGGAAACGTCAAGGGCCGATACCGGCTCATCGCAAATGATCAGTTTGGGATTAAGGACCAAAGCCCTGGCAATGCCCACTCGTTGCCGTTGTCCGCCGCTGAATTGATGAGGATACCGTTTCATATGGTCTGCCTGCAGACCGACCGTTTCCAAGAGTTCCGCGACTTTATCGGTCAGTGCCTTTCCTCGTGCAACGCCGTAGATTGAGAACGCTTCTCCCACTATTTCCTTCACAGTCATTCTGGGGTTAAGAGACGCAAAGGGGTCCTGGAAGATAATCTGCATATCGCGTCGTATGCGACGGAGTTCATTTTCAGATAGCGTGTTGATGTCGTGCCCTTCGAAGTTGATAACACCGTCGGTCGCTTCGACTATTCGCAGGAGGAGCCGGCCGGTGGTGGTTTTCCCGCATCCAGACTCACCGACAAGTCCTAAGGTTTCACCGGCCGCAATGCTGAAACTGACGTCATCGACAGCCTTAACCTGATTAGTGACTTTGCCGAGGAACCCTCCTGTTAAGGGAAAATATTTTTTTAGGTTACGAGCCTCGAGAATTATCTTTTTCCCGTTATTTTCGGTTGTATCGGTTGAAACGGAGGGGGCCGGTTTTTTTTCTTCGCCTGTCGGACTTGAAGACTTCGATGATCCTTTTCTATTGAATGAGGAGGTTTTTTCCGAACCATACATCCAGCATCGGACCTGCCGTTCGTTTTCGATCGACAGGAGGCCCGGTTCTTCCCGGAAACAGATGTCTTGTGCGTATCGGCATCGAGGGTGAAATTTACAACCGGGGGGCACATGCAGCGGGTCGGGAATGGAACCTTCGATCGAATAGAGTTTCCTGCCGCGCGGATCGATAATTCTGGGTATAGATTCCAGTAATGCCATGGTATAGGGATGGGTAGGATTTTGGAAAAGCGAATCCACATCCGAATATTCCATCACTTTTCCTGCGTATAATACGATGACACTGTCCGCCATCTCGGCAATAACCCCTAAGTCGTGAGTGATGATCATCACCGCTGTTCCCGCCTCATCCTTCAACCGTCTCATCAGTTCGAGAATTTGGGCCTGAATGGTAACATCCAGTGCCGTTGTCGGTTCATCGGCAATCAAGAGGCTGGGATTACAGGAGAGACCCATTGCAATCATTGCCCGTTGACGCATCCCTCCGCTTAATTGAAACGGAAACTCATCGATACGTTGCTCCGGTGAAGGAATTCCCACATGAGCGAGCATCTCTATCGTTTTTTCACGTGCGGCCTTTTTTGATAGTTTCTGGTGAAGGGTTATTGTCTCGATGATTTGGTCCCCAATAGTGTGGACAGGATTGAGAGAGGTCATCGGTTCCTGAAAAATCATCGAAATTTCATTGCCGCGAAACCTTCTCATTCGCTCTTCGCTTTTTAAGAGAATATTTTCACCTTTAAAATTGATTTCTCCGCCCACGATTTTGCCGGGGAAATCCACCAAGCGCATCACTGAAAGAGCGGTCACGCTTTTTCCACAGCCCGATTCACCTACCATACCGACGGTTTCGTTTTTTCCTATACTGAAATCAACCCCGTCGACGGCTCGAACGGCCCCGGCCTCCGTAAAAAAATGGGTCCGAAGATTGTGGACTTTGAGAAGTGTATCATTCATGACAAGAAATGATAGGTTTTTAGGAAAAAAGTATCAAGGCGCGCTCAAAGAGGCGGTTGAAGATTGTCGAAAGCTGCGGACCTACTGTTGCAACTACAAAACAGTTGCAAGGTCTCGAAGATCATTGTATAATGAGAAGGTGAGCAAACAAAAAAAGCTGGTCAAAAAACTACTAACTCGGCCAAAAGACTTTACGATAAATGAGTTGAAAACTTTGCTGACAGGCTTCGGTTATCAAGAATACCGGGGTGGAAAAACAGCAGGATCGAGGGTTGCATTCATTCATGCAAAAAGCAAACATATTATAAGGATTCATAAACCCCATCCCGGAAACGAATTGAAAGCATACCAAATAGCGTTAATTATAGAAGAACTAAAAAAACAGAGGACGATAACAGAATGAAAAAAGATTTATTACGATATAAAGATTTTATTGCGGAAGTGCATTTCAGTACGGATGATAATCTCTTTTACGGTAAAATTGAGGGGATAAACGATTTGGTGACTTTTGAGGGGGAAAGTGTAAAAGAGCTGCAAAAAGGGTTCAAAGAAGCGGTTGAAGATTATCTAAAACTGTGTGCCGGAACAGGTAAAAAAGTTCATAAATCATACAAAGGAAGTTTCAATGTCCGAATGAATTCGGAGCTTCACAGGAAAGCAGTTCGGATTGCAACGGAAGAGGGTGTAACGTTAAACCAGTTTGTGCAAAAAGCAGTGGAGCATGAAGTGAAGGAACGGGAAAGCCGGTATGGTAGTGAACGGCGGTATGATTTCAATAATTCAAAAAAACCGGATGACTGATGATAATGAACGAGAATAATGCAGTGCACAGCATTAGCAATTCGAAAAGTATGCTGTGGGAGTTCGAAATGTGAACGATTGTATTGATAATAGACCGTAAATTTGATGATTCACACCAACAAAGGACCTCTATAATAATTGCACGCTCCTTCGAACCTTTCGGTTTCAGCATACTGATGCTGTCCGGTTCTCGAAAGGCAAGGTCCGGGTATACGATTCCGTACCGGTCTCGGACTTCGAAATACCCTTTTTGGACAACCGGCTTGGAGATAGGATACCCCCGCCTGTGATCGCTTATTTCGAGCTGCACTCCGTCTAAACCCAACTCGCCGGCAAGTCTGCAGCCGTACGGTCCGTACATGGGAAGCGACCATTCGCAAATGCCGATTCTGATGTTTCCGATCATTGATTCCTCCTGTTCCATAGAAGAGTATTATATCATTAAATTGCTATCGTTGCTGCGAGGAGAGGCTCCTTCGAACCGGCGCGAAGAGATCGTTGCAAGCTATAACGGCAACCAGTTCGACCTGTTTACCCATTTTTTCCCGACTTCGATCGCCCTGCCCGCAGCAGGATGGACGAAAATTGATCTTATAGGTATTCTGAATACATATGAGTGGGAAGATTGGAAGAAATGATCCTTGCCCCTGTGGGTCGGGTAAAAAGTATAAATATTGTTGCATGAATAGGATAATTCCCTTTCCGGGTATGACTGAGACTGAGTCAAATTTTGCCGATACGTCATCTCAAAAGCATTCTTTTGAAACGAATTCCATAATCGAGCAGTTAAAGGAGGAGATGGGAAAACGTAAATTTAATTCTATGGATGAGATGAATAATTTTATCCGTGATTTTAATACACAACAACAGAAGGAACCGATCGACGACTTTTTTGGATTATCCCCGAATCAAATGCACAGAATCATTAATTCCCCTTTTGAAGAAAATAAGGATATTGTTTCATTACAGAACGGAATAACCGAAGATGATGTTGATTCCATTCCATATCTAAAAGACGG
>CAZJBZ010000072.1:0-14947 GCA_964543975.1 uncultured Spirochaetales bacterium | reverse complement strand
CCCGCGCAGATTCTGCTTCATGCCGAATCTATAAAACGGACTTACAATGATAATCCGAAATACGCGGCAGAATATCTTCTGCAATTTCTTATCAACAGCGGATTTCGTGATTCGGGCGATCCGGATATTCAATCCACAAAGCTGCTGATTCAAGGATTGAAAAGGGAAGCTGAAAATAAGGGAGAGCAGGTCAAAGAAGATAATAGAAAGCTCCCCTCATATTTAATGGATGAGGAAGAAACGGCGACCGACAGTGTCATGGCGGATGTGTCACGGGAAATCCTTTTCCGAAAACAGATTGAGGAATTTTATCTTCCGAAACAGCTTATAGACGCGATTTTTGAAATTGGAGAAATTCCAAAAAACTCGGTGGAAACACAGGTGGGGGTCGGTTTTATCGATATTGCCGATTATACCTATCTCTCCAAATTTTTAAGTCCTAAGGAAAACCAAACCGTTCTCAACGGCCTCTATACGGCGTTTAACTGGGTCCTGAAGCGACACGGCGGGTATCTCAACAAGATTGAGGGTGACAGCATAATGTTTCATTTCGGAGGTCTTATCGATCCAAACGTTAAAAAAATGACCGAAAAAGAGGCGGTAAAGCATATCTCAAAGGAACTTTTTTACACCTGTGTCGAGATGCAACGTGTCTGCGTTCTCTTTAACCAGGCCAACGACAAGTTCATCTATGAAGAGGCTGATGAAGAGACGAAAGAAGATCTTCGAAAGGCCTTTGATATTATCAGCACATTACGGACCAATTTAGAAGTTTCCGATTCGATGAACGCGTTATTTCAAATTCGGATACGGATCGGGGCAAATGTGGGAGAAGTGACCATCGGAAATTTCGGGCCCGAAGGAGCGAAACAGTGGGACGTGGTGGGGCTTCCGGTTATTCACGCGAAACGAATGGAGGCCACGGCCCCGGTAGGAGGGCTGCGTATTTCGCAAGATTTATACGATCTTCTTAATCGTAACGGTATTGTCGATTCCTACTTTCAGCGTTTTAAGCGCGAGGCCCTGGCGCTGATGAGTTACTTTAAAGAAATATCGAAGGAAGAGTTGTTCAAACGAAGCACCGTTTATTTAAAAGATAAAAAGAACGCGAAATTCGAGACTTACAGCATACAGGTGAATCCCGCCCTGCCGGAGAATATTGCTAATCAAGTAGCGCTTCTTCTCGAGAAAGGCGAGTCGGGAGCGGACAAAATAGTGCAGCTGCTTCAATACTATCGCGGTAATAAATTCGTTATCAGTGCGATAGAAAATATTTTAAAACAAAAGAATGTTCACGTGCGAAAAGACCAGATTTTACGGATCATCTTTCCCAAAAAATATCAGGCATATCATCGAAAACTGGACAGCGACGCGCGAAAAACCGTCGAATTTATTGAAAATGAATACAGCCTTTTTAATTTATTTCAAAAACTGGGGCAGTACCAGGATAAAGTGAAGCAGGAGTTTCATATTGATGACTTTGATGGTAACTTTATCGATTATGATCAATATTTAACGTTGGAAGAGAAATATATAAAATTCCGCTATAGGGAGAAAAAGCGGGCAGCAATACAGAGGGCCTATTTTTATAATGTTATTTTCCCTTCGGTTTTCGCCTGCATTCGCAGCAGTGTTTTAGAGTTCCAACACGAAAATGTGGATGAGGAGCTGGAAGAACTCTAACTCGATTACCGGACAAGAAACTATGGAGAGTAACCACCGGGCGCACCGTTCTCCTCATGATGCAAGAAGCTTCGTATGGGTTTACTTTAGCAATGAAACAGTTAAACTTTTTTTTCCTCTTTATCTTTCTGTTCCCTGCTTTCATTACCGCGGAAGCGGAAATGTGTCCTCAGCTTGGAGTGCGTTCAGCTGTAATGATCGATTTTTCGACCGGGACAGTTATCTGTGAAAAGAATCCGGATATGGCTATTCCACCGGCTAGCCTCACTAAATTGATGTCGATCCATATCGCGTTGAAACAGATTGATTCCGGTGTTATGAGTTTGAATGATGTGGTCGCTATTCCTGAACATGCATATGCTACAAATATGCCGCCCCGCTCTTCTCTTATGTTTTTAGGTCCGGGTCAGAAAGTTACGGTCGGAGAATTGATAAAAGGAATGGCTGTATCATCAGGCAATGACGCCGCCGTAGCGCTCGCCTGTCATGTAGCAGGAAGTGTTGATGATTTTGTCTATCTCATGAACAAAGAAGCGGAGCGTATGGGACTTTCCGGCTGTCGTTTTGTTGATCCGGCGGGGTTGGATGAAAACAACACCGTTACTGCCTTAGAATTCGCCCGCTTTTGCAGGGAATATATCTCCCTGCATCCGGATAGTCTGGATAAGTTCCATTCAATTGAACGTTACACCTATCCTAAAAAACAGAATGTTCTTTCCGGAACATCGTATAATTCGATTACGCAATATAACCGAAACATTCTTCTCTCCGAATATCCCGATGCCGATGGTTTGAAAACCGGATATATCGATGAATCCGGGTATAACCTGGCCGCGACTGCTCATAGAAACGGAATGAGACTTATCACCGTTTTGTTGGGCGGAGAAGGAGCAACATCACTGGAGGGAGTGAAGTCGACAGCGGAAGATGCCCGGCGGTTATTCCAATACGGCTTTGATCATTTCGAAACAGTCTCTCCGAAAAATTTTTCACTGGAACCGGTTGTGGTGTGGAAGGGGAGAACCGACAGAGTGGCTATTAAAACAAAAGGACCGGTTGTTGTAACTATCCGAAAAAAAGAGAAGGAACTTCTTACACTGGAGAAAACCGTCCAAAAGAGGCTCCTTGCCCCTGTCGATCGAGGAGAGAAAGTAGGAATTTTGACTGTGAAGGCGGGTGATAGTATTATTAAAAAGATAGACCTTATCGCTGCCGAATCGGTGGAAGAGGCTGGCTTCTTTGGCCGTACCGTTGATTCAGTTCGACTTTGGCTGTTGGCTAAGTAAAAAGAGTAGGCAGTGGGGTAATTGCAAAAACCACCATTTATAACAGTATGGAACGGCGATTCCGTTCTCTTTTCATGATTGGCTCAGGGTGAAAGGTCCGCGAGGAGAGAAATATATGCGACAGAGGACTCTTATTTCGGTTTTCATTATCATTCTCGGGTTGGTCCCTCTCGTTTCCCTTTATGCTGAAGAGGGAGTTGAGAAGAGTTCGGTTTCCGTAAAAACTCAACAATACAAACTCGATGATCCGATTCCGGTAGATCCGGCTGTAGTCATCGGAAGTTTGAATAACGGATTCACCTATTACATCCGAGAGAACCGCAAACCGGACAATAGGATTATTTTACGGTTGGCGGTCGACGTCGGATCGATATTGGAAGCGGACGATCAACAAGGAATAGCCCATTTCGTCGAGCATATGGCTTTCAACGGTACTGAAAATTTTCCAAAACAGGAGCTCATCGATTATTTGGAAACAACAGGAATGCGTTTTGGACCCGATATCAACGCGTATACCGGTTTCGATGAAACGGTCTACAAACTTGATGTTCCTTCGGATGAACCGGAGGTGTTGAGCACGGCTTTTCAGGTATTGGAGGATTGGGCCCATCGGATTCGATTTCAGCCTGAACAAATTGAACAGGAAAGGAACGTTATAATAGAAGAGTGGCGGTTGGGACAGGGCGCGCAA
Organism: uncultured Spirochaetales bacterium; assembly: GCA_964543975.1. Taxonomy (GTDB): domain Bacteria; phylum Spirochaetota; class Spirochaetia; order SPDA01; family CAZJBZ01; genus CAZJBZ01. The sequence continues at coordinate 11,287 of CAZJBZ010000072.1, read as the reverse complement.
ACAAGAATGAGGAAAGAATATCTGCCTGTGCTCTTAAAAAATTCACGATACGCGGAACGGCTTCCGATCGGAAAAAAAGAAATTATTGAAACCTGTGATTATGAAACTCTCTTCCGTTTCTACGAAGATTGGTATAGACCGGATTTAATGGCGATAATCGTGGTAGGTGATTGTAATGCTGTCGAAATCGAGAAGAGGATACGCCGGCAATTCGAAACAATTCCGATAACGGACCCTCCCCCAAAGAGAAATGAGTATCCTGTGCCCGATCATGAAGCGACACTTTACTCGGTGGTTACCGACCCTGAAGCGACGAACACCGTGGTTCGGGTCTCTTTCAAGCACGAAAAACGGACCTATACGACAGTGTCGGACTATAGAGAATTGGTCCTGCGTAATCTTTTTACCCGAATGTTTAATAAGCGGCTGGATGAGCTTACCCGAACTGACGAGCCGCCTTTCCTTTATGGTTTTTCTTCATTAGCCGATATAGTTCGAACAAAAACCATCTACCAGCTTGCCTGCCTTGTGGGAGAAAACGGCGTGGAAGAGGGCTTGAAAACGCTCATGACTGAAGCAAAAAGAGTGGAAGAGCACGGTTTTACCGCCGGGGAGTTTGAACGAACGAAAAAAGAGATGGTGAGTTCCTTCGAAAATGCGTATAAAGAACGAGATAAGACCGAATCAGCCCTGTTCGCCGGTGACTATATCGATCATTACATGGATGACGGAATCATTCCGGGTTTCGCGCAAGAGTTTGCTCTGTTGAAGCAATTGTTTCCGGGTATCACCATCGATGAAGTCGATCGGGTCGCGGAGACCCTCTTGCAAGCCGAAAATCGGGTTGTCATCGTTACCGGACCGGAACGGAGCCCATCGGTCGTGCCTGAGGTAACAACACTGCAGACGATCATGGAAAAAACTTCCCGAATGGATGTTGAGCCTTATAGCGATGATGTTGCCGCGGTCGTTCTTATGGAAGAAACGCCCGAACCCGGAGACATTATTTCAGAAAAAAAATTCCCCGAAATAGGCATGGAGGAATGGACGCTTTCAAACGGGATAAAAGTTGTTCTCAAGCCGACAGATTTTAAAAATGATGAGATTCTCGTTTCAGCCTATAGCCCCGGCGGAAGTTCCGTTGTTCCGGATGAGAAGTATGTCAGTGCTCAATTTGCATCCACGATTGTGCAGAACAGCGGAGTAGGGGAGTTCACACTTACTCAACTGCAAAAGATTCTGGCCGGTAAAAATATATCAGTCTCACCGTACATAGGAGAGATAACCGAAGGTTTTTCCGGTCGTTGTTCTCCTGAAGATGCGGAAACGCTTCTGCAGCTTATCTATCTTTACACCACATCCCCGAGGAAAGATGAAACCGCGTATAATTCAATCATGAGGCGGATGAAAGGAGTTATTGAAAACCGAAGAGCCGACCCGGAAGCGGTTTTTATGGATGAGTTTCAGAAAGCGACTACCGGCAACCACTATCGCACCAGACCGTTTACCCCGGCACTACTCGATGAGGTAGATATGCAGACGGCTTATGAGGTGTACGAGGACCGCTTCTCGGATGCCGGTGATTTTACATTCTTTTTTACCGGAGCTTTTTCCAAGGATATGCTTCGCCCGCTCGTTGCTCGATATGTGGCAACCCTTCCTGTTACCGACCGGGTTGAACGGTGGATAGATCGAGGAATAGATTTCCCTGAGAACATTGTGGAAAAAAGAGTTGAAAAAGGTATTGCTGAGAAAAGTCTTGTGGGAATAGCATTCGGAGGTAACTATCCGTGGACGCGTAAGCGTGAATACCTTTTAGGTTCACTGGTAGAGGTGCTGGAAATAAAATTAAGAGAAAAAATTCGCGAAGAAGCGGGAGGAACGTACGATGTTTCGGTAAACCATTCGGTAAGTCGATACCCTGATGAAGAGTATGAAATTGATATTATCTTTGGATGTGATCCTGAGAGAAGGGAGGAGCTTACAGGAATGGTTTTCGATGAGTTGGAAGCTTTACGGGACCAGGTCCCCGAGGAGATCTATCTTACCAAGACTCGGGAGAGTCAGCGTCAATCGTACGAGCAATCTCTCGAGCAAAACTCCTACTGGATTAACATGGCCCGCAAGTTTTATCTTTACGACCTTGATTTGCTGAAGCTGCTAAAGTATGGAGAGTATATCGACGCACTGACGGCTGAGGATATCCGAGACACCGCGCGGGAAGTTTTTCAAGACCGGTATGTAAAGGTTGTCCTTATTCCGGATTAAACTTTCCTATTCCTCGTTCTAAGGCGAGTTTTCCGGTACGAATCGATTCAAGGATCGAGTAATTCTTGAACAAATTGAAGGCATTGTCCACAGTATTGCTGTCTCCGGTTACTTCCAGCGTCCATATGGATTCCGTGGAATCGATGATTCTCGCCTGAACGGCTGTTACTATTTGGAGAATTTCCGCTCGTTTGATATCGGTTACCTTTATTTTTATCAAGGCGTGTTCCCGTTCCACACAATTGTGCTGTTTTATGTCCCAAACACGAATAACGTGGATTAATTTCTGCAGCTGTTTTCTCACCTGCTCCAAAACGGTATCGTCACCTTTCACCACTATTGTGAATCTGCTCTTCCCGGGAGTTTCCGTATGTCCTACCGTTAAGCTTTCGATATTAAAGCCGCGCCTGGAAAAGAGGCCGGAAATTCTGGTCATCACCCCGGGTGTGTCGTCGCAAAGTATGGAAATCGTATGTTTCATAATCCTCCTCCTACTCTTCGGCTTCCAGCAGATTTTTCCCCGTTACCATGGGGTAGACCGGCGAGGGGTCGTCTAAGATACAATCGACAACCGTAATGGTTTTACTCTCGAGCGCCGCCGTTATTGCCGGTTCTATTTCCTCCTCCCGGGTCACCCGAACACCTTTACCGCCCATGCTTTCGGCCAATTTAGCGAAATCGACGTTTTTCCCTATATTACACGATTGATATCTCTTACCGTAGAAGGACGTTTGCAGCTGCTGAATCATGCCCAAACAATAATTATTCATGATCAGTACGACAATCGGAAAATCTTCCTCTACAGCTGTGGCGATCTCTTGACAGGTCATAATGAAGGACCCATCGCCTACAATCGCTACCACGGGGCGGTCTCGTCCTGCGGCCCGGACCCCGACCGCGGCCGGTGCGCCGAATCCCATCGTTCCTAATCCGCCGGATGTGATAAAACTACGTGGAGAATCGATGGGGAAATAGTGGGCCGCGAACATTTGATGTTTGCCGACATCGGTAACCAGGACGGGATCCGGAACAATTCGCTTCAGAATTGTGAGAATGTTGGGAACACTTACACCGGACATCTTTCCGCGCAAGGGGTGTTTTTCAGCTATCGTCTTCAAGCGGTTGAGCCACTCGGGATGGTCTATTTCCGGAAGAAGCGGAAGAAGCTGGGATAGAATATTTTTAGCGTCTCCGACAATGGGCAGCCGGGATTCAACATTTTTGCTGATTTCCGCGGGATCGATATCGATATGAATAATCTGGGCCTTCTCCGCGTAGGTCGTCAGCGGGCCGGTCGACCGATCGCCGAACCGTGTGCCGACGGCTAAAACGACGTCCGATTCGGTAACGGCGCTGTTTGATTCTACTCGTCCGTGATAACCGACCAACCCCAAACAGAGTTCGTGAGAATTGGGAAAGACCGATTTGCCCATGAGGGTGTGAACAACGGGGATGGAACACCGTTCCGCGATCGCAATCAACTCTTTTCCCGCATCGCTATGGAAGACACCGCCACCCGCGATGATGACCGGTCGTTCCGCCCCTTTCAAAAGCGCCGCCGCCCGTTTAATCTGGCCTGTGTGCCCCTTCGTTGTGGGTCGATATCCTTCCAAGGAGATGCTTTTAGCCTGTTCCATCGAAAAAATTTCCGTTTGTACGTCTTTGGGAATATCGATGAGTACCGGACCCTTCCTGCCTGTTGAAGCAAGATAGAACGCTTCTTCAACAATTTCCGGGATTTCTTTGGCGTTTTGGACCAGATAATTATGTTTGGTAATGGGAATGGTGATTCCGGTCGTATCCACTTCTTGAAAAGCGTCGTTACCAATCATAAATCGAGGCACCTGTCCTGTGATTGCGACTATTGGGGAGGAATCCATATAGGCCGTTGCCAAACCGGTTACCAAATTGGTAGCTCCAGGTCCGCTGGTTGCCATACAAACCCCGACTTTCCCGGTAACCCTGGCATAACCGTCGGCCATATGCGCCGCCCCTTGTTCATGCCTGGGGAGCACATGCCGAATCGTTGAGGATTGCAATTCGTCATAAATAGGTAGTGTGGCACCTCCGGGGTAGCCGAAAATAATACTCACACCTTGTTCTTCCAGTGCCTTGATAATGGCTTTCGCCCCGGTCACCTTGCCCTTTTTCATTCCATGCTCCTTCTCGGATTATTTTAAGGGAATAGCTAGGTTGATTCTAGATATTTGTCAAAAAATGTCAACGGAGGCGGCCCCCCGATTCTAACCGGAGTATTGAACCGCTTTTCAATAGTGTGGTACTGTTTATCCTATGAAAATAAAATCGTTTCATAATCGGGTTTCGTTTGTCACCGGAGGTTCCAGCGGGATCGGTTTGTCGACGGCTAAACTGCTCGTTTCAAAAGGGGCGCGAGTGGCAATCTTTGCTCGTGACCGGGGTCGTTTGGAAAAGGCGGTTGAAGAATTGAAATCGCACAAAGTGAGTGACGATCAGCAGGTAGTCGCCTTTTCTCTCGATGTCACTAATCCGGTCGACGTTGAAACGGTTTTTAATAGGGCGATTGAGGAGTGTGGAACACCTGAGTTATTGATTAATTGCGCGGGTCGGGCGGTTCCACACTATTTTGAAGAAATTCCCTATGAACAATTCGAAACCACGATGCGGACCAATTTTTTCGGAGTAAGGAATTGTACTGCTGTTGTCATCCCCCATATGAAACGGGCCGGCACCGGCTTTATCGTATCGGTTTCATCGATGGCAGGGCTGCTGCCCCTTTTCGGATTATCCGACTATTGCGCCTCCAAGGCTGCAATAATTGCCTTCTCGGATGTAATCAGAGCGGAATATAAACCGTTTAACGTTTCGGTATCGGTTGTGCTTCCGCCCGACACCGATACTCCCGGTTTCCGTGAAGAGAACACGACAAAACCGCCTGAAACGAAAGCCCTGTCCGACTTCTCCACCGTTGTCAAACCGGAGTTTGTTGCTGAGAAGATTGTTAAAGGTATCGGTAAAGGAAAATTTATTATTATTCCCCAGTTCAGTGAGAGGGTGTTTTATTTGATAAATCGCCTTTTTCCCGGACTGGTCCGTACCGTCTTGGACGGCACGGTAAAAAAGGTAAGGGAAAAGGGAGCGGCATAATGGCGGAACCGGTAGCAATAAAACCTGTAGAATCGAAAAAAGCGCTTCTCAGATTTATTAAATTCCCGTGGCAGGTGTACCGAGGGGCGACGCGGGATGACAATTGGGTCCCCCCACTGTTAGTGGATGAGAAGGCACTCTTCGATCCGGCCAAGCATCCTTTTCATAAACATGCCGATTTACGCTGTTTTCTCGCGTTTCGGGGTGATGAACTTGTGGGACGAATCGCGGCGATTATAGACTATCAATATATAAAATCAAGAAACGAGAATACCGGCTACTTCGGCTTTTTCGAATGTTTCAACGATCGAGAGGTCGCGCCGACCCTCTTTGAAGCCGCTGCCGATTGGCTGCGGGAGAAGGAGATGACGAAAATCATCGGTCCCATCAGCCCTACGCCCAATCATATTCTTGGGCTGCTTATCAATAATTTTGATACTCCTCCCGTTCTTCAGACTCCCTATAATCCGCCATACTACGTTGATCTCTACGAGCAGTGGGGCCTGGAAAAACAGGAAGACCATTTTGCCTATTATCTGCATAAAGATACGCTTCCACTTTCCGAGAAAGTGATACGGGTTAATAAGCTTGCCAGGAAACGGGGTAATATCACCTTTCGCGCCATCAATATGAAAAACTTCAAAGATGAGGTCGAAATAATCAGGGAAATTTGGAACGACGCCTGGAGGAATAATATTGATCATGTTCCCTGGACGAAGGAAGAGTTCCTCCATATGGCCAAAGATCTGCGGCTTATCGCCAATACCGAACTGGTCCTCTTGGCTTTCGTCAAAGGCGAACCGGCCGGTTTTTCCATTCCCCTTCCCAATATCAATGAGACTCTCATAAAGATGAACGGCAGGTTACTCCCGTTTGGCATTTTTCGCCTGTTATACGGAAAAAGACACTGTAAATTACTCCGCCTGGCGATTCTTGGTGTTCGACCTCAATTCCAAAACATGGGAATCGATTCCATTTTTATCTTCGAAGTATACCGGCGAGGGGTGGAGCTCGGATATGAGGCGGCGGAACTTTCCCTGATTGTGGAGAACAATTACAAATTGATTAATCTGCTCGATTCGTGGGGCGCGGACCGTTACAAGACATTTCGGGTATACCAAAAATCCATCTGACCTGAGGCACATTATTAGAGGGGTAGAAAAAATTAGATACTTACAAGTGCCACACAGCCTTCTTCGGAAGCAACTCATCTATACTCTTTTAAGGAGGAGTACATATCGATGAAAACCATCTTTCTTTTCCCCGGTCAAGGGGCCCAGTATCAAGGCATGGCACAAGATTTATGGCAGGCGAGTGACAAAGTAAAGGAACTGTTCGATTTTGCCTCTCGAAAAACGGAGATGGACCTAAGCAAACTTCTTTTCGAGGGAAGTGACGAGGAATTGAAAGCAACAGATAACACTCAAATCGCCGTAACTCTCGCATCTCTGTCCGCTTCGACCTATCTCAAGGAAAAGGGAGTGAAGCCGGACGGATGCGCCGGTTTTAGTCTGGGTGAATATCCGGCGCTTTATGAAGCTGGAGTTATCGATTATGAGGACATATTCCCTTTGGTACAAGCGCGCGGTAGATTGATGGAAAAAGCGAGCCGCAATATGGATGCTCAGGGCGGAAAAACGGGAATGGCCGCTGTCATCGGACTCTCCTACAGCGACGCGATGGATGTCTTAAAAGAGTTAGGCGATGAAGAGGTCTATTTAGCCAACTACTCCAGTCCCATTCAGATTGTTCTGGCAGGCACAGCGGCCGGCTTGGATAAGGCTGAGAAGAGGTTCGAAGAGAAGGGTGCGATGAAGTTTATACGGCTGAAGGTCTCCGGCCCGTTCCATTCCCCTCTCTTGGATGGGGCCCGACAAGGTCTTGCAGAGGCGCTTGCTTCAGTGCGGTTCGGTGAGCCGAAAATTCCGGTATACGCCAACGTATCCGGAAAAAGGATTACAAGCGGTGAGGAAGCGAAACAGCTGTTGATCGATCAGGTTGTGAGCACGGTCCGATGGGTGGATGAAGAGCAGGCGATAATTGACGACGGTTTCGAACGTTTTTTTGAAGTGGGACCGGGCAGAGTTCTCTCCGGATTGTGGAAATCGTTTTGCAGGAAAAAACGATGCGTCCAAGCCGGTACGAAAGCGGATATCGATGCTATTACTGCGGAAGAGACCGGATAGTGGTCTCAATGGGAGGGCCGGCAGGCCGGCGAGAATGAAAGCGCGCAGCCGATATCTTCACCTGCCGCCACTTGCAACAACCGATAAAAATCAGTAAGGTGATGCACCATGAAAAGAAGGGTAGTAATAACCGGTTTGGGGACCATCAATCCCATAGCCGATAGTTTGGAACAATATTATCAAAATCTCATAGCGGGAAAATCAGGAATTAAACGATGGGAATCGATCGATTTATCCCAAATCGAATGTAAAATTGGCGGTGATCTCGGCTCTTACGATTGGAAGGCTAAATTGGCCGAATTTGAAGGGCTCTTAGGCGAAGCGCGGTACAAAAAAATGCGAAAACTTTTCCGTACGGCAACTTTTTCCACAAAGATCGGGACCTTGAGCGCTTTATCGGCCTATAGCGATGCCGATCTCTTCAGTCATGACGTTGATCCCTATACCACCGCAGTTATTATGGCCGGTCATAATTTTAATTCAAATTATATCTTCGAAAACGCGAAGACCTATCTTGAAGAACCGGAATATATCGATCCGCTGTGTGGCGTGGAAGCGATTGATCCCAATGTGGTAGCTACGGTAACCGAAGCTCTCCAGTTGAACGGTCCCGCTTTTACCATCGGCGGAGCGTGCGCGAGTGGAAATCTTGCTATGAGGGAGGGGTTTCGCGATATCATCCTTGGAGAGTGCGATCGTGCCATCGTAGCAGGCGCTCCGTTCGATGTTTCGCCTCCGGATATTCAGGCTTCCGTCATTATCAACGCGGTAGTGGTGAAACCGGAATACCAAGACCGTCCGGAAGAGGCTTCGCGTCCTTTCGATTCAAAGCGGGCGGGATTTGTCTATTCGCACGGTGCCGGCACCATCATTCTGGAAGAGCTGCAATCCGCCTTGAGCAGAGGGGTACCGATTTATGGCGAATTATTGGGTGCGACCGCAAATTCGAACGGAAACCATCTGCCGATGCCCGCGGCACCGTTTCAGCAGCGGGTCATGGAGGACCTTTTTCGTATGACCGGGGTTGTTCGGGAGCAGGTCGATTATGTTAATTGTCACGCGACCGGGACCCCTTCCGGCGATATTCAAGAAATTATGGCAATTAAGGGTACGTTTGGTGATCACGCCTACCGGCTGAAACTTAACGCGGTGAAATCGATGCTCGGACATACCTGTTGGGCCTCCCCATTGGTCGAAACGATTGGAGGGCTGCTGCAAATGAAGTACGGAAAACTCCATCCAACGACCAACATCGATGTGGTCGATCCAAATATTGATCTCGATGTGTGCGCGAACGGTCCTGTCGACCACCATATCAACTATATGTTAAAAAATTCATTCGGATTTGGGGGTATCAATTGCTGTACCCTCATAAAACGGTATGAGGAGTAAGAGAATGAACGCGTTTGTGACCGGTGGTTCGCGAGGTATCGGTAGAGCCATCGTTTTAAAGTTTATTAAAGAGGGGTACGGATGCGCTTTTACCTTTGTTGGTAATGAAGACGCCGCCTCCGAGACCATAGCCCAAGCCAAGAAACTGAACAATTCGGCACATATTAAATCGTATAAAATGGATGTCAAAAATCCGACGCGGATTGAAGAGGTTGTCGACCGGGCCATCGAAGATTTCGAAACCATCGAAGTCTTGGTCAACAATGCCGGCATTGTTCGGAACAATGCCGCCGCTTTCATGAGCGATGAAGAGTGGAACGAAGTCATTGCCACCAATCTGTCCGGGCCTTTCTTCGTTATCCGAAGTTTTCTCATGCATTTTATTTCCAATCGCATGGGTAGAATTGTCTCTATTTCTTCGTTGGCCCAAACAGGCGCCAGCGGTCAGGTCAATTATGGCGCGGCAAAGGCGGGATTGACCGGGTTGTCCAATACGGTGGCCCATGAATACGGACCGAAGAATATAACATCGAATATCGTAACGGTAGGATTTGTAGAGACCGACATGACCTTTGGCCATATGGCGGAGGAACTCCGGTCCATTTGGATGAAATACTGCCCAATGAAGAGGCTTTCCAAAGCGGAGGAGATTGCCGGTATCGTCCACTATTTAACGACCGAGGATGCCGGGTTTATCAACGGAGAAAACATCCGAGTATCCGGCGGTCTTACCTATGTCCCATAAAACAAAAATGAGGAGTGAAAGTATAGATGAATAAAGTTGGAATTGAAAAGATAAACATGTACGGCGCGTCCCTCTATTTAGACCAGAAGGAATTGGCCGTGGCCCGCGGAAAAGATCCGTCAAAAGTGGTTGAGGATTTTCTTATTAACACCAGGTCTCTCAATCCTCCCTATGAAGATACCATTACTATGGGAGCAAACGCCGCCAAACCGATGCTGACGGAACAGGATAAAGATGATATCGGGATGCTGATTGTCGGAACGGAAGGCTCGCTCGATTTTGGAAAACCTATCAGCACGAATATTCACGGCGCTCTCGGTTTGCACCCTCATATACGGAATTACGAGACAAAACACGCCTGCTACAGCGGAGTGGCCGCTCTGGACACCGCCGTCAACTGGGTCGCGTCCGGACTAAACAAGGGTAAAAAAGCTTTGGTGATTGCCACCGATTTCAGTAGGATGCATCTCGACCTAAAGGAAGAGTTCGTCATGGGCGGTGTAGCGGCGGCCCTTCTCATCAGTGAGAAGCCTGCCGTGCTGGAGTTTGAACTTGAAAAAAAGGGCTATTGGACGACCGATATTTACGATACCTTCCGCCCCAGTGCTAATCATGAGATGGGAAACAATGAAGTTAGTCTCTTTACCTATATGGATGCTCTCGAAGGTTCATTTCTCCATTACAAGGAACAATTGGGCGAAGAGATAGATTTCGATTCATATTTTACATACAACGTTTATCATACTCCTTTTCCCGGTATGTCTTTTCAGGCGCACAGGACGCTGTGCAATATGGCCCGACCCCGTAAGAAAGCGGAGATAAAGGAAAGTTTCACGGAGAAGGTCCTTCCCGCGTTACGCTACTCGGCAAGAGTGGGCAGTACCTATGGCGCGAGTAATTTTATCGGCTTGTGCGGGCTGGTGATGAACCTAGATGAAATAAAAGGCGGCGAGAGAGTAGGCTTCTTTGCCTACGGTTCGGGCGCCATGGGGGAGTATTACAGCGGAATCCTCTGCCCGGAAGCAAAGGAAGTTGTTTCGGCAATGAAAATTGATGAAGCTCTCGATAAACGACGACCGGTAACAGTTGATGAATATGAAAAAATCGAGAAAACGAGAGTCCGGTACATTGAGAAGGGCAATGTGACCCCCGATTTTTCCATTCCAAACGGTTGGTATGATGAGTTTTATAAAGGTAATAATTTTCTGGTTCTGGATAACGTTGAAAATTACTATAGAACGTACCGCTGGAGTTGATTAGTGTCTTCTATTAATTTCTACAAAGACGCAAATACGGGCATCATCACGCTCCGGAACAGCATCGAAGGTAACAGATTCAACCTTCCTGTCCTGACGGAGCTGCGGCAATCACTCTCAAACGCGCTCTCCGATGACAATCTGCGGGCGGTCCTTCTCCGCTCCGACGGTGAAGTTTTTTCACTTGGCATGGATTTTTCCACATTAACGGACCCTGTTTTGCGTAAACAACAAGTTAAAGAGTCCATAATTCTCTATGCTGAAATTGTAAAGACCATAACCGCGTGTGCGGTGCCCGTCATCGCGTTTCTGCA
>CAZJBZ010000071.1:5379-15041 GCA_964543975.1 uncultured Spirochaetales bacterium | reverse complement strand
GCGCGATCACCCCGGCGCTTTAGAGAAGAGTTTAGAAACTGTGTGTAAAGAGGTTGAAGAAAGAATCGATGGGGGTTGTTCCCTCATCATATTGAGCGATCGCGGAGTAGATGCCGAGCACGCTCCTATTCCGGCACTATTGGCTGTAGGAGCGGTCCACGCGTATTTGGTGCGGAGAGGGAAAAGACACCTAAGCGGCCTTATCTTAGAAACGGGAGAAGTTCGGGAGGTCCAACATTTCGCCGCCTGTATCGCTTTCGGTGCCAGTGGGATCAATCCTTACCTGGTCTACGAAACAATTGTCGATCTGAAGGAACGCGGTTACATTTCCGCCGATTTCACGGTCAACGTTGCAATGGAACATTATATCAACGCGGTAAAAAAAGGGCTTTTAAAGATAATGTCTAAGATGGGGGTCTCCACAATACGAAGTTATCGCGGCTCCCAACTTTTTGAAGCGATTGGTCTTGATCAGGAGTTTATCGACCGCTTTTTTCCGGGCACAATTTCCCGCATCGAAGGAATTGGAATTGAAGTGCTGGAAAAGGAGGCCATAAAAAGGCTGGACTCCGGTTACGGAAAGACAACGGGAGAACGATCTCTTCCTTCGGGGGGCGTATTAAACTACCGGAAAAACGAGGAAAAACATCTTCTTACTCCCCGTGCCGTTGTGACCCTGCAGAAGGCCGTCCGTAACGATGATTATGAAGTCTTTAAGGAGTATAGCAGAGAAATCAACAACACCGCCGAGCATCTTTGCACGTTACGGGGATTATTTTCATTCAAAGAGCAAACAGCTGTGTCTCTTGAAGAGGTTGAAGATGAGAGGTCAATCGTAAAACGGTTTTTTACCGGAGCAATGTCTTTCGGCTCAATCAGCAGGGAAGCCCATGAGACTATGGCAATCGCGATGAACCGATTAGAGGCGGGGAGCAATTCGGGTGAGGGTGGCGAAGACGAAAACCGATATAAACCTCGTGAGGACGGTGATTCGCTTATCAGCATGGTCAAACAGGTTGCATCGGGAAGATTCGGTGTAACCAGTAATTATCTGGTCAATTGTCGAGAACTTCAGATAAAGATGGCGCAGGGAGCGAAGCCGGGTGAGGGCGGACAGCTTCCGGGGCACAAGGTTGATGCCGTTATTGCAAGAGTGCGGCATTCGACCGAGGGGGTCGGACTCATTTCACCCCCGCCGCATCACGATATCTATTCGATCGAGGATTTGGCACAACTCATTTTCGATCTAAAGCATGCCAACAGCGACGCGCGGATTTCGGTTAAGCTGGTTTCCGAATCGGGAGTAGGGACGGTCGCCGCCGGGGTGGCAAAAGGTAAAGCGGACATGGTCCTTATCAGCGGCGGCGACGGCGGAACAGGAGCCGCCCCCCTCTCATCAATCTACCACGCCGGGTCTGTTTGGGAATTGGGCTTGGCCGAAACCCAACAGGTATTGGTGAAGAACAATTTGCGGCAACGTATCCGTGTCCAAGTCGACGGACAGATCAGGACCGGCCGGGATGTGGTGATCGCCGCCCTCCTGGGTGCCGAAGAGTTCGGGTTCGGTACCATTTCACTGGTAAGTCTCGGATGCGTTCTTATGAGAAAGTGTCATCGGAACAGCTGTCCGGTCGGGATTGCCACACAGGATAAGGAGTTGAGAAAGAGGTTCCGCGGCAAACCGGAACATCTTATAAATTATATGCTTTTTGTTGCTCGAGAGGTACGCGAGTTGATGGCCCGGCTTGGTTTCCGGAATTTTGACGAGATGGTCGGCCGGGTCGATCTGTTGGATAAACAGGCGGCGATCGAACATTATAAAGCTAAGGGACTCGATTTTGCCAAGATATTCCACGTTCCCAAGGTACCGGAAAGGGGGGCGCTTCGATGTACCGAAAAACAACAGCACGATTTTTCTAAAACAATCGATACTCAGCTGATGCCGATGCTGAAAGAGTCCATCGAGAGCGGTACAACCATAGAAAAAGAGGTGGAAATTCACAATTTCAATCGAACAACCGGCGCGCGTATCAGCGCTGAAATTTCACGAAGGTACGGCAGCGCCGGTCTGTCTGACGACACCATTCAACTTCACTTTCATGGTAGTGCGGGACAAAGTTTCGGGGCCTTTCTCGCAAAAGGAATAACCTTTTTCCTCGAAGGCGATGCGAACGATTATATGGGTAAAGGACTGTCCGGCGGTAAAATAATTATCTATCCCCCCCGAAAATCAACTTTTGTACCGGAAAGGAACATAGTCACCGGTAATGTCAATCTTTTTGGAGCAACAGACGGAGAGGTGTATATCAACGGTATGGCAGGAGAACGGTTTGCAGTCAGAAACAGCGGAGCAATCGCTGTTGTCGAAGGGGTGGGGGACCACGGTTGTGAGTATATGACGGGCGGTAGGGTTATTATCTTAGGGAAAACAGGAGTCAATTTTGCCGCCGGTATGAGCGGCGGAATTGCCTACGTCTTGGATGAGGACCAACTGTTCGATACCCTTTGTAATTTAGAAATGGTGGATGTGGAACCGGTCACGGCGAGAGAGGATATTGATTTCATACTGACTTCTATTGAAAAGCATAGAAACTATACCAAGAGCCGGAAGGCGGAGGAAATCCTCGCGAGTTGGGAAGAACGGCTGCCCTATTTTGTGAAGGTGATGCCGATCGATTACCGAATTGCTCTTGAACGGATTAAGGAGCAGGAGTGGAGGGAATCCGAATCGGTTGAAGTAACTGAGGAGGTGTATTAGTGGGCCAATTATTCGGTTTTATGACATACAAACGCAGACATCCTGAAGTGCGGGAGAGGGAAGAACGTATCGGTGATTATCGAGATGTCTATATTCCCCTGTCCGATAAAGATATTATTGATCAGGCCGCGCGCTGCATGGATTGCGGTATTCCCTTTTGCCACGCGTTGGGATGCCCCGTAACCAATTTAATTCCTGAATGGAACGATGATATCTACCGCAACCATTGGTATGAGGCGTATAAAAGGTTGGAAAAAACGAACAACTTTCCTGAAATTACGGGTAGAATTTGTCCCGCTCCGTGTGAAACAGCCTGTACGCTTTCAATAAATGACGATCCTGTCTCTATCAAAGATAATGAGCGGACTATCATCGAACGAGCGTTTAGTGAACGATGGGTCGTGCCTCAGCCTCCGGAGACCGAGTCGGGGAAGAAAGTCGCGGTTATCGGTTCAGGACCGGCCGGCCTCGCAGCGGCGCAGCAGCTTCGAAGGGCCGGACATGGGGTGACCGTTTTTGAACGTGATGCTTTTCCCGGAGGCATTTTGTCGTACGGCATTCCCGATTTCAAATTGGAGAAGTGGGTAGTAAAACGTCGAATTGAGCAGATGATACAGGAAGGGACCGTTTTTGAAACGGGCGTTGATGCCGGTAAAGATGTTTCGGCACGATATCTGCGCAAAAAATTCGATTATATACTCCTTACCTGCGGTGCCGGAGTGCCGAGAGATATACAGATTCAGGGAAGGGACCTCCAGGGGATCTATTTTGCTATGGACTATTTGACGCGTTCGAATAGGACGGTATCCGGAGAGCTTAAAAAGGAGAGCATCATATCCGCCGAAGGGAAAACCGTATTGGTCATAGGCGGCGGGGATACCGGATCGGACTGCGTTGGTACGGCACTACGTCAAGGTGCCCGTGAAGTTACCCAATTCGAAATAATGCCGCGACCAACCGATTGGAATCAAACATGGAACCCCGACTGGCCCGACTGGCCCCACATAGTACGCACCTCGAGTTCCCATCTGGAAGGGTGTAAACGGGACTGGGGAATAGAAACTGTTTCTTTTTCCGGTAAAGGGGGTGCCGTTAAAGAAGCTTCATTTGTTCGTGTAGAGACGGAGAGAGACAAAACCACAGGCGGAATACGTTTTAAACGAATTCCCGGGTCGGAGTTTACCATGAAAGTGGATATGGTCCTTCTCTCTATGGGTTTTCTCCATACCGAACATAATAAACTCATTTATGATTTTGGACTGCAGCTGGATCGACGGGGAAACATCGTCGTCGATCACGATTACAGGACGTCCGAAGAAGGTGTTTTTGCGGCCGGAGACGCGGTCACGGGTGCTTCTTTGGTCGTTCGCGCTATTTCGCACGGAAGACTTGCCGCTGAGGCACTCGTTCGCTATATTTAGATGTGGCGGCAATTGTCATTTTAAAAGCGGCACATGCCCGGTTTTGCAAGAGACTCTCTTGACCTCCTTACTCTTTCTATGGTAAAAGACCATTTGTACATACGGTAAATTGCGCAAACAACCGTTTTAACTGAATTGCAGAAGCGATGCTTTTTAAAAGAAAAGTTGTGTGGTGAAACTTATTCAGAAGGATAAAAATATGTATGCGTTAGTGGAAATAAAAGGAAGACAGTATAAAGCCCGGAAAGGCAGGACCCTTAAGGTAGATAGAATTGCAGGTGATAAAGGCGATACGCTGGAATTTGATAGCGTGCTTATGATCCGTGATGATGAAGAGGGGGTGAAAATCGGAACTCCCTATGTAGAAGGTGCAAAGATCAAAACTGTTTTGGAAGATCACGGAAAAGATAAGAAAGTGGTGGTTTACAAATACAAACGACGAAAACGGTATCACAAAAAACAGGGGCATCGTCAGCAGTTTTCTCTTATCCGTGTTGATGATATCGTTGGAGCGTAACGAAAAAAGTGATACGTTTGGAGGTGACGTTATCCGGTTCGGTGCTTGCCTCCGTGCATGCTTCCGGGCATGCTTCCGGTAAAAGCGAGAGCGGGGGAAACATTGTCTGCGCAGCGGTAACCATGTTATTAAGGACCGCAGCTCAACTGCTTGAACGGGAAGCGTCTATTAATATTCAAGGGGAAAGCAAGGAACCGGGTTCAATGGACCTTGAGATAGTATCGGTCTCTCCCGAGCGACGGTCATGGTTTGAAGGGATTACCGATTATGTTGTGTTCGGTTTACAAACACTAGAGAGAGAGTATCCGGACAAACTCTATTTACAAATACAAGAGGACTAAGCGTTATGGCACATAAGAAAGGCGGAGGAAGTTCAAAAAACGGTCGTGATTCGGAATCAAAACGACTGGGAATTAAATGCTTCGGTGGACAAAAGGTAAAAGCGGGTCAGATTATTGTCCGTCAGAGGGGCACTAAGTTTCATCCCGGTATCAATGTAGGTAGGGGCAGAGACGACACGCTTTTTGCGAAACAGGAAGGTACTGTTAACTACTCCAACAAAAACAATCGCAACTACATCAGTATTGTATAACTTCACCGTGTTTTAAAATTATATGAATAGTTTTGTCGATGAAACCGTAATTGAAGTCGCTTCCGGCAGGGGAGGGGACGGGGCGGTTTCTTTTCGGAGGGAAAAATACGTTCCGAAAGGGGGACCGGATGGGGGTGACGGCGGCGACGGCGGCGATGTCTATTTCATTACGAAAAAGAATTTGAAAACACTTTCCCATCTCAAAACGCGGAAAAATTTTAAAGCTGAAAACGGCGGTCCCGGTCGTAAAAAGAAACAGTATGGTAAAAGAGGAAAAGATATAGAAATAGAGGTGCCTCCCGGTACACTTTTAAGAGATCCTGAAACAGGTGAAATTATCAAGGACCTTGCGGATGAGGATCACCGATGGAAATACATTGGGGGAGGCAAGGGGGGTAAGGGAAACTCGCATTTTGCGAATTCCGTCCGGCAAGCTCCCAGAACGGCCCAAAAAGGCAAGGAGGGAATTACTACTACAATAAAAGTGGAATTACAGCTGATTGCCGATGTGGGATTCGTCGGTTTCCCGAATGCCGGAAAATCAACCTTACTCCGTGCTCTTACCAACGCTCTTCCAAAAATTGGAGATTACGCTTTTACCACAATAACACCCAATTTAGGTGTATTAAAAATTGATTACCACGATTTGGTTATCGCCGATATTCCCGGGTTAATTCGAGGCGCTCATGAAGGAGTAGGTTTAGGGACTACTTTCCTGCGACATATTTCGCGCACCAAAGGTTTAGCTATTTTAATCGATTTGACGAATATTCAGGGAATAGAACAGTATCCGATTCTTCTTGATGAACTTGGCAGTTATAAAAGAGAGCTGCTTAGGAAAAAACGGATCATTATCTGTACGAAAACAGATGAGGAGGGTACCGAGACGGTATTAAAACAGATAAGAGAACAGTATCCCGATGAAATTGTGATCGGTGTTTCTTCGTTTACGAAACAGGGACTGGATGAATTGAAATGCCGTATTTTAGAAATGGTACAAAACTGAAGACGTATGGATACAGTAATAATCGGAGGATCATACAATCCATTGCATATTGGACATCTCTTTTTAGCGGAAGAGGTTATGCAATTTACTCGCTGCAAACAGATACTTCTGATACCTTCTCACACCTCGGCACATAAAAATGATGAAACATCCGTGGACCCGGAACAGCGATTATTAATGATGCGGCAAGCGGTGAAAGAGATCGCCTGGCTAACTGTCGATGACTGTGAAATTCGCCGTGGAGGCATTTCCTATACGTGGGAGACGGTGCTGGAGTTGAAGCATAAGTATGATTTTCCGGATAAACCGGGACTTGTAATCGGTGATGACCTGGTAGGAGGATTCCATAAGTGGAAGTATCACACAAAATTGTTAGAAGAAACCGAAATTATTATTGCAAGACGGTTCTATGAAGAGAAGTTATCCGTCTCTTTTCCCCATTGCTATTTGAACAATACCATCTTACCGATAGCATCATCTGACATTCGTGAGAGAATACGAGAGAAGAGAGCGTACCGATTTCTTCTAACCGAATCCGTCTACAGCTATATTGTTTCAAAAAAATTGTACAGTGTGCCGCCGGTCAATAAGGATCGTTTATAAGTGCCTCGATTGATGGTTGAGTATGACAGATAATTCCCTCGAACAGCCGGTTAAAAGTCGATTATCAAAAAAACGATACAGCCATTCTTTGAGAACGGCTGATTTCGCTGCTTTCCTCTGTATTGAGTATGGAGAAAATGCTGAAAAAGGTAGAACGGCCGGTCTTCTTCACGACATTGCACGGGAGTTGTCGAAAGAGAGGCTTATCGCTCTTGCGAAGAAACAATTCGTGATAGAAGACTGGGAGAAAGAGCACGCCGTTTTGCTGCATGGCAAGAGCGGGGCGGTGATTGCGAAGGAAACACTGCAGATTGAAGATAAGGAAGTGCTTGCGGCGATCGCGGACCATGTAACCGGTAGGCCGGGAATGACGGCCTTTTCAAAAATTATTTTTATTGCGGATTATTGCGAACCCGGCAGAACGCATATCGGCGATGATCTCAAACGGTTGATTGGAAGAGAACGTCTCGATAAAATTCTTCACTGTATTATCGGTGAGATTTTGCACTATCTCGGTAACAATGGTAAATTCATCGCCTCTCCGGCGATAGAACTCTATAGAGAGCTCGAAAAAAAGGTTCAAATTTGAAACGTAAAAAAGGATTTGATAAAAGTTTTATTTTTCTCTTTTTTATCATAGCGATTTTGATTGGTGTTTCGATTTTTATTTACATGAAATTTAAGACCGATAGAGTAACCGAAGCTTTGGAACAGAATGAACAGATTACTGTGGCCTTTTTTATTTCACAGGGGGATGAGCTGCTTTTTACGGAAGTGTTTTTCTACAATCCTGAGACACGCAAAGGCGCGCTTCTCGATGTTCCGAGACAGCTCGGTTCTATTATAGCGGAACAGAAAAAGATCGACAGGATAGAAGTCTTATATGAACAGGGGAAGGTCGGTACGTTGATAAGGAAGATTGAAACCCTTATTGATCATCCGGTCCCCTTTTACTTTGAGATTAGTCTCGACCAAATTGAAAATTTAGTGGACCTCTTAGAAGGGATGGAAATGTTTATAGCCAACCCGGTAGAGATAATTGCCGAAGAGCGGGTGGTGCTTCTGCCTTCGGGTAGTATGGTCCTCGACGGTGCCAAGATAAAAACGTATCTTAGTTATGAAGGTGACGATAGAGAGCCGGATATTGAGAAAATCAATCGTAAGCAGAAATTCGTGCAGTCATTTCTTCATAAATTAGGTGATCAATATGAAGAGCTTCGCCGAAATGATGTGTTTCCCTATTTAAAGGAAAACGTCAAGACCAATCTGGACGACCAATCGATACGAGCTTTTATGGAAGAAATGAGACATTTAGACGTTGAAAGAATCATATTCCAGCGTGTGTTGGGTGTTGAAAGGGTGGTAGACGGGAAATCGCTCCTTTTCCCTCACTATGATGGAAAATTATTAAAAGAAACGGTCAGTCAAACCCTCGACTCGCTGGCGAGCAGCGAAATAGCGGCTGAAGAGAGTCTCACCGTATCGATTGAGCTTCTCAATGGAACTACAAGGAACGGATTGGCTTCAAGAACATCCCACGTTTTTAAAAGCTTCGGGTATGATGTCGTTCATGTCGGAAACGCGGACAGTTTCGATTACGAAGAGACCGTGGTAATTGATCGGACAGGAGATATCAATAAGGCCCAGAAGGCAGCAAGTGTTATCAATTGCAAAAAGGTGCAGACTATGACCGACTCGGAGGGAGAGCTTGATTCGTATGGGGCGGATGAGATCGATGTCACGGTAATATTAGGGAAGGATTTTGATGGCAGATACTGTAAAAACTAAAGAAAATGTATTGGAAATCGCGCGTTTACTTGAGGACCATAAAGGTCAAGACACGATAGCACTCTATATTGGAAAACAAAGTAGTTTTACCGATTATTTTATCATTACAACAGTAAACAGTGAGGCTCATTTGAAAGGGCTTAATAGAGAACTGATGAACTATCTATCGAGTAAATCTATAAAACCTTTTCACAGAACAAAAGGAATCAGTGAGGAGAATTGGTTGCTTATTGATTGTGGAGATTTTGTTATCCATTTGATGAATAGCGAGATGAGAAAATTTTACGAACTGGAAAGATTGTGGTACATGGGCAATACGGTTTTTCACTCATCGAAATCGTCGTAATCTAATCCGTCGTCATAATCAAAATCATCTTCCTCCTCGAGGATTTCTTCATCATCTTCTTCAAAGTCTTCGTCTTCGTCTAATTCGTCTTCAAAATCATCTTCGAAAGAATCTTCCTCAAACTCTTCTTCGAACTCTTCCTCAAAATCTTCCTCATAATCATCGAACTCATCTTCGAAAAGATCATCCTCATCGTCTTCTTCAGGATTGCCAAAAGCAAAATAGTCGGTAAAGAGGATTTCTCTATTCGTTTCATCGTAATAGTTATCTTTATCTCGTAGCATAATAGCCCTCCCCTTATCTTATATAACAGTGACAATCTAAAGATAAGTCAATAGAAGTGTCAACTATTTACATACTCTTTATCATCTTTTTTTTTAAAGAAATTGATTGAAAATCCACCCTCGATACACTATGATAGGCGGAGCATCAAAGCTGTATGTGGAGTTTTTGTTTGACATTTTAAGCAAATTATGTATACTATTACAGAACAAAACCGTGAGGTTACCGTATACGCGCCTGCCAAAGTCAATCTTCATTTAGAAGTGGGAAATCGGCAGAGGGACGGATACCATGAGTTAACTTCGTTATTTCAAACGGTTTCGCTCTTTGACAAAATAACCATACGTTC
>CAZJBZ010000071.1:0-5369 GCA_964543975.1 uncultured Spirochaetales bacterium | reverse complement strand
ACACTGTTTGGTATGTGAGATCGACGGATGCAATGCAATACCTCTGCATCAAAACCTCATGTATCGGGCGGTTCTAAAATTTAGGGATATAACAGGGGAAAAAGAAGGAATCAGCATATCGATAGAAAAAAAAATCCCGATGAAAGCCGGATTAGGCGGTGGTTCCAGTAACGCGGCCGCCGTTCTCACAGCATGTAATTCGTTCTGGGATACTCATTTTTCACGGAGAGATCTATCGGAGATTGGGAAGGAGATAGGAAGTGATGTTCCTTTTTTCTGTTATGGCTCCCCAGCCGCAATAGCACGTGGACGGGGTGAGAAAATTACCTGCATTCGGAAACCGATTACTATGTACGGAGTAATCGTTCTCGCACCCTTTGAAGTGCAGACGGCAAAAGCATACAGCCTGCTCGATCAAAAAGAACAGATATCTGTACACCATTTTTCGGATAAGAGGATGAAAGATGAATATTTTAAGAAATCTCCCGGAAAATGGAAATTTTATAATTCCTTTACGAAGGTGATAAGCGGGCAACATCCTATTGTCGAAAGACTTATCAGCAAGCTGTATACTCTTGATGCGGTTTTTGCTTCTCTTACGGGGAGCGGGAGTGCAGTGTTTGGGCTTTTTGAGGATGAAGGAACGGCAGCTGAAGCCGCGATGAAGATACGGAATAGAGATATTCGGTGTTGGAAAATAAAAATGCTTGATCGCACACCAAACACCATAGTAAAATATTATTAAAAGGTGGTGTTTGTTCGGTAGATAAGGAGGACTTCATGGAGATAACCGACATCCGTATCCGCAAGGTGGAAGCAGATGGGAAGCTACGGGCCTATGTAACAGTAACTTTCGATGATTGTTTCGTAGTGCATAACGTGAAAATAATCGAAGGGAAGAGTGGTCGGTTTATTGCAATGCCGAGCCGCAAGACAAAAACTGGAGAATATAAAGATGTGGCCCATCCTATAAACTCAGATTTTAGACAGGAATTGCAGGACAAGATATTACAGGCCTACATAGATGAAGTCGGAGATCGGTTGCCTGAGGAGTAACGACCTCTTTCATTCTCAATTTAGAAGCAATTGCTCATACGCCTCTTTTGCCGGAGGTTTAACTCAATATAAAAATTTTGGGACGTCGGCAAGTGGTAAGCCACATGGTTTTGGTCCATGTATTCGCAGGTTCGAATCCTGCCGTCCCAGCTAAACGGAGAGATACTACTATAATAAGGAGCAGTTAATGCAGCGGAAAGAACTTACTGCACAAAACAGAAAGGATTTTAAAAAGGGAGCAAGCCGTCGGCTCCGAAAAATGGGTAGAATACCGGCGATCGTTTACGGTCACCGCGATCCGGCGGCAATCAGCATAGACGAACGCGAGTTCCACAAACAATTCCATACTGTATCGGAAAATACATTGATTAAACTGTCCACGGAAGATGATTCCTACGATGTTTTGGTCAAAGACTATCAGGAAGATATCTTGTCCGGGAAAATTGTTCATATAGATTTCTATGAGATTGAACGTGGAAAAGTCTTACGGACCAATATCCCGGTTCATACCGAAGGCTCCGCCCCCGGTGTCCGTGAGGGAGGTATTCTGGATCTTCGGCTTCATGAAATCGAAGTCGAGTGTATGCCGGAAAATATCCCGGAAGTTTTTACGGTAGATGTATCCACTCTTTCTATCGGCGATGCCGTTCATGTCTCGGATTTAGAAGCTCCCGAAGGGGTCACCTTTCTCAATAATGAAGACCAGGTGATCGTCAGCATTACTCATGCAAAGATGGAACTCGAATTACCTGAAGAAGAGGTTGAAGAAGAAGGTGTTGAGGCCGAAGAGGGAGCCGAAGCTGAACAAGAGACCGAAATCGAAGAGGGGTAATTTCTGGATCTTCTCGTTATCGGACTCGGAAACCCGGGCAACAGGTACGCGGGAACACGGCATAATGTCGGTTTCGATGTTCTCGATACCATAACGGAACGCCTGGCGGTTCGTTGGAAGAAAAGATTTTTTCAACCGTACCTCCATGCCGAGATAAAATCGCTTTTTTTAGTAAAGCCTCTGACGTATATGAACCGATCGGGAGAGATCATTCCTTCCGTATTAAAAAAGAGTGGTTTAGGCGAGGAAAACATTCTCCTTATCTGCGATAATCTTGATTTAAAACCGGGGTCCTGTCGATTAAAGATGAAAGGAGGCACAGCGGGACATAAAGGGTTGAAATCGGTCCTCGACATGATCGGCACCGAAAGGATAATGAGACTTTATATCGGCATAGGGAAGCCCGCAAAGAAGGACGAAGTTGTTGATTATGTCTTACGTAAGCCTCTCAATCACGAGAGAGCACTGTATGAGAGGGCCATAGGGCATGCCGCGGACGCTGTTATTTCGTTACAAACAAACTCACCGATGCAAGTGATGAATGAACTCAATTCAAGATAATACCATTCTCTCGTATGTTTCCCATTTTTTTGACGCGTATGGGATTGCCGATAACACGGCTCTACTCGTAGGGCTCTCCTGTGGTTTAGACAGCGTTGCCTTACTTTCGGCCCTTTCTCAGGTTTGCGCCGGCCGAAAAATCACTCTCGGCTGCTGTCATATAAGCCACGGCATTCGGGATGAGGAGGAGACAAGAGAGGATTATTTTCTCGCACAAAAATTATCCCGCCAATTCAAAATGCCGTTTTTTTATCAAAAAATTCCTCAAGGAAGAATTCTCGAAACAGCGAAGAAAACCGGAAGAAGTGTTGAAGAGATCGCCCGTCAACTGCGATACGAAATTTTTCAGTCGATACTCGAAAATGAAGGATACGATTATTGTGCGGTGGGACATCATTTAGATGATAATATAGAAACCGTAATCATGAGATTTTTCCAAGGCGCGGGTGTAAACGGTCTTTCCGGAATCGAGCCTCGGCGGGGGAGCATTATACGACCTTTCCATCGGTGCGTCAGGGACGATCTGAAACGTTACGTTGAGGAACAGTGTCTTGAGTACAGGACCGATACCACCAATTTCAATACAGAGTATTTACGGAATTCAGTTCGTCAATCACTCATACCGCTTATTGCCGCCATTTTCCCCGGCTTCCGTACGTCACTGCCGATACTCACGGAAAAAATGACATATGTCTCCGAGTTTATTCGAAAAGAAACGGAGACAAGAGTCAAGTGGACGGCATTGGAGAATGGTTTTACTATTTCCGCAAAGGTTTTTTTTGCCAATCCCCCTCTTTTGCGGATTGAATCGGTATATAATCTATATAATAGATTGTTTTCGGCCAATGAAGGATTCAGGCTTCCGTACCGATTTCTAAAACCTCTTGCTGAAGAGAATGCCTCATCGAAAAGTGTTATTCTTCGCGGGTACGGGGCTCTTCTACAACGCGTTGGTAACCGGCTGGAATTGAGACGTGAGGTTGCCGAGAACGGTAAAAAGAATTATCTTATTAAGACTAAAAAAGATGTTCACTACAATATTACTAAAGATATTGGTTTCCAGATGACGGAAATGATAGTATTATCTAGTACAGGAAACGATATAGTCGTAAAGAAATGCAAAGTTAATCCTCCGCTTCTTGTACGTTCCCGGCGTCCGGGAGACACAATGTACGATGGTAAAGGAAGCAAAACGGTAAAAAAACTGCTTCATGAATGGCGGGTTCCCGAATCTGAACGGTGGAAAATCCCTCTGATTACGGATCGCAACGGTATCATTGCCGTTGCCGCGAAACCGTTTGGATATAAAAACAGAGTTGCCGAGAATTGGAAAAAGGACACGATTAAAAAGGAAGAGATAATTTATAGATTTTCATTCAATCGAATGGAGTAAAGGTGTGAATTTTAACAATAATAACGAAAATAATAATAAAGACCCGAATAAGATCAATTTCAATTTTAATAATAACCGATTTGCTCTCTTTTTTCTCATTACGCTTATTTTCATGTTCATCTTGCTGTTTGCGTTTAACACTAATAAAACGACAACCGAAATTCCCTATTCGGTTTTCCTCGGTTATCTGGAGAATGGAGAAGTAGAATCCGTCAAAATATTCGATAATACGGAGATTGAGGGAGCGCTCAAGGGGCGGACAGGTGAGGGGGCTGCTTTCCGAACACTGATTCCCTATTATCACGACGAGTTGATCTCTCTGTTACGGAATAATAATGTCCGAATTTCCGGGGCCGTTAAAAACGTTTCTCCGTTTCGTGTTTTCTTGGAATTCCTGCCATGGGTGATCGGCTTCCTTTTTATATGGTTTATGTTTCGCCAAATCCAGGGCGGTAGTGGTAAGGCGTTTAGCTTCGGCAAAAGTAAAGCCAAGAGGTATATCGATACCGGAAAAAAAATCGTGTTTGGCGATGTTGCCGGACAGCTCGAGGCTAAGTATGAATTGCAGGAAGTAGTCGATTTTTTGAAAAATCCTCAAAAATTCACCCGTCTCGGCGCAAAAATACCGAAAGGTGTATTATTGGTCGGAATGCCTGGAACCGGTAAAACACTTCTTGCAAAAGCGATAGCGGGAGAAGCGGATGTACCGTTTTTTCATATGTCCGGTTCAGATTTTGTTGAAATGTTCGTCGGGGTCGGTGCAAGCCGGGTACGCGACCTCTTTGAACAAGGTAAGAAAAGCGCCCCATGCATCATTTTTATCGATGAATTAGACGCGGTAGGAAGAACTCGCGGCGCAGGTTACGGCGGAGGACATGACGAAAGGGAACAGACTCTCAACCAGATGCTGGTCGAGATGGACGGTTTCGATACGAAAGACGGTATTATCATAATCGCCGCTACCAATAGGCCCGATGTCCTCGATCCGGCACTCTTGCGGGCGGGACGGTTCGACCGACAGGTGGTTGTCGATATGCCTGACATCCATGAGCGAGAGGATATCATTAAGATCCACGCGAAAAAGATATCTCTCGATACGGATGTCGATATACGAAAAATCGCGCGTGCGACACCCGGTACTTCAGGCGCGGACCTCGCCAATATGGTCAATGAGGCGGCACTCTTTGCCGCACGTAAAAACAGAGATAAAGTGCAGATGGAAGATTTTGAAGACGCCCGAGATAAGCTTTTACTCGGTGTTGCTCGAAGATCGCGGGTCATTTCGGATGAAGATAAGAAGATGACGGCGTTTCACGAGGCGGGCCACGCTCTGCTCCATTTTTACTTAGAACATGTCGATCCCCTCCATAAGGTTACAGTCGTTCCCCACGGTCAGGCTATGGGACTGGCTATGTCTCTGCCGGAAAAGGACACCTACTCCCGCAGCAAAAGCTGGCTTTTGGATAGAATCAAAGTCGCCATGGGAGGATACGTTGCCGAGAATATAATTTATAAAGAGACATCCAC
>CAZJBZ010000070.1:10570-15049 GCA_964543975.1 uncultured Spirochaetales bacterium | reverse complement strand
TCATGAAAAACAGCCGATCGAGTTGCCGTCGGTAGGCGACCAGCTACCAAAACTTAAACCTGCGGACGCGGTTGCCTACGCCCCCACACCGGGCATACCCGAATTGCGAAACCTGTGGAAAGAACTGATCATCGAAAAGAACCCCACGATCGATAGGGACAGGATTTCCTTGCCGGTGGTAGTGCCCGGCTTGACGAACGGTATTATGCAGGCGGCCGATCTTTTTGTTGATCCGGAAGATTCGGTTATCATTCCCGACATGTTTTGGGGCAATTATCGTCTCATCTTTGAGGGAAGAAAGGAAGCCACACTCTATAGTTTTCCTTTTTTCACCTCCCAAGGGACCCTCAATGTAAAGGGGTTTGAAAAGACGATACGGCACAACGCAAAAGACAATAAAGCGGTGGTTATGGTCAATTTTCCAAATAATCCCACCGGCTATTCTCCAACAGAACGGGAAGTGGAAGAGTTGATCGAGGCGCTCGGAAAATGCGCCGAGGACGGATTCAAGCTGCTTGTTATCTGTGATGATGCCTATTTCGGTCTTTTTTATGATGAAAATACGTACTCATATTCTTTATTCACACAACTGTACGATCTGCACGAAAATCTTCTGGCAATAAAAGTCGACGGAGCGACAAAAGAGGATTTTGTCTGGGGTTTCAGGGTCGGTTTTCTCACCTTCGGATCAAAGGGTCTCCTTGAAACACACTACGAGGCACTGAACACGAAACTGACGGGAGCGCTTCGTTCTTCCATATCCAATTCCAGCAGACCGGCCCAATCGATTCTTCTCCAAGCCATGAAGAGTGGTTCTTATCGAAGTGAAAAGCAGCGCTATTTTGAAATGCTCCAATCCCGGTACTTAAAGGTTAGAGAAATCATCGATAAACGAGAAACGGGCGCCGCTCTTGAACCGCTCCCCTTCAACTCCGGTTATTTCATGAGTTTTCTTTGCCGCGGAATCAGCGCGGAACGGCTTAGAAAAGAGCTACTCATGGAAGAGGGGATCGGAACAATCTCCATCCAGGACACTTACCTGAGGGTCGCCTACGCGAGCATCGAGCTTGAACAACTGGATGATCTCTATCACACCATTTTTTCGGCAGCGGATAAACTGAAAACGGAATAATCGGCCGACGTTCTCGGACCCTACATCAGCCACTTTCCCAGCTGACCAAGTTCAGGAGTACGCTCATACACCTTTTTCGTTTTCTCATTTTCTCTTTTATCTATTTCAACAGCTTTCAAGTATAAATCGTAAACCAAATCGGACAGTATGCCGAGATTAGCAGAAAAATTACTAATCGCGATGTCCTGCATGAGTTTATCATTGCCGGATAATGGACCGCCTCTCTCCGCAAAATTACGAAGATTGGACACTATCTGCTGACGGGCCTTATAGACGAATTCAGCCACTGCGAGAATACGCTCATACAGTTCGTCCAACCGATATTCCTGAGTATAATCCGTCTCTTTTGTCAGGTCGCGAATGAGTTCCCAGGTCGTAGTGTCTATCTGTAAAACGTTAAACGCTTTTTTGATATATTTATTGTCAATATTGTTCCTGTAATGAACTCCCAGCTTTTTAATGGCTTCATTGATTTGCGCATCCCTAATTACCATACTGCCTCCCGAAATACAGTTTTCCCTGCCGTGTCTTTCTCTTCCTCATCTCCCTCTGAAGTTCAGAATAAAACTTCTGCTTTTCCCAGAACCTCCGCGGAGCAGCCAGCAGCTCTTCGGGTGTATCACAGGTGAGCCTTAGAATTATAATATCTTCGGGCAGTTGTTCCAATGCCTTTATCGAATATTTTAAATGTCTGGGCGCGCACGGTATCGACAATTCACCGAGAAGGAATTCTCTGTAAAGCGGAGTCCCTACCGGAATATGAAGGTTATGTATTTTAACGCCTTCCGGCTTTTGTCCCGCCACATACCGTATCGTCTCGGCCATATCAAAACCATCCTCATCAGGTAGTCCGAAAATCAAATGGACGGTACGCTTTATTCCCGCCTTCCCCAACATTTGAAACGCGACCTCGAAATCGGCGAGTGAGTGTCCCCGCCTCACACGGTCCAATGTTTTATCGTGGGCCGATTGCAGGCCCAACTCGACCCACACGTCATACCCCCGTTCCTTATATTCTCGAAACAATTCGACATTTTCGGCGGAGATACAATCAGGTCTGGTCGCCACAATCAATTCTTGAAAATCGACCAAGGAGAGGCAATAATCGTAGAGACGACGAAGCGTGTCAACCGGCGCGTCGGTGCCGGAAAATGCCTGAAAATAGAGGAAAAACAGTTCGGCGTTGTACCTTTTTCGTAAAAACTCTACTCCGTTGGTTATCTGTTGCCTCAATCCGGCGAAATCGATTATTCCTTCCCGAGGGGAAGGGCGAAGTGGAGGTCCGGCTATCCGGTCTTGATAGACTGCTCGCGATCCCCGCTCATCACAATAACTGCAGCCCTCATTCTCCCTGTCATTTCCCCGATTAGGACAGGAAAAACCGGCGTCCACCCCTACTCTGTAGGCGGTTTTTCCATACCGCTCTTTGAGATAAGAGCGGTAACTTCTGTACAGTCGGAAACTATTTTGCCGCATGTTTTCTCTATTATCTCTTCACCTATCGGGATTGACAACCCCACACCTCTTGAATAGAGTAATTTTTCATGACGACCTCTTGTTATCGAAACGTAACGGGCCTCTCTCTTCTTTTCGGTTTATGTCTCTCTCTCTCCGGTTGTTTCTTTCTTCCCGATACCACCGGAACGTTATGGACAAACCAAGCCGAAATAGCGGCATATATCGAATTGTACAACGCTCAACAAGAAGAGTATAGAATAGAGGTGGAATACAAGGATTCTCCGGCCAATGATCTTCTAGAAACAAATGAGCATCCGGACATGATTATTTGCGAAAGGATCGTCAGCAGGACCACCTTCGATCAGCTTACCCCCCTCGGACCGTTTTTTGAAAAAGAGTTGATAGATCCTTCCATTTTTTATCCTAATTTTTTAAAAGTGGGACAGGAAGAGGAGGACCTCTTTCTTCTGCCCGTCTCATTTACCATACCGGCGGTACTGTATAAACCCTCCAACATCGAAGTGCCCCTAGACAATTTTTTCGTATCTTTTCAGAAGATGCGGGAGATAGGAGACGCCTTCGACACGAAAAAAGAGGAGCGGTTTACCGCGATAGGCTTCTCCCCCCATTGGGACATCAATTTTATGTATCTCACTACCCTTCTCTTTGGAACAGACTACCGAGAGACCTCTTCCGGAGAACTTGCCTGGAATAATCAAAAATTGGAAGAGAGTGTCGCCTATATACGAGAGTGGATCGGCGATACGGCTGAAGAAAGACGCGCCGTTACCGAGTTTACCACCAAATATATGTACGATCCGGATTACAAACTGATTAACAACGATCGTGTTCTTTTTGCCTATACCACGATAACGGATTTCCTCCTTATTCCACAAGAAAAGAGAACAAATCTCGATTTTCGTTGGATAGCAAGAGAAAACCGGATACAGGTGATGGACGATATGCTCTTTTTTGCCATACCCAAAAAAGGGAGACGAAGGAAAGTGGTTGAATCATTCATGGTGTGGTTTTTCAACGAGTCGACACAGCGGCGCCTCCTGGAAACCGCGCAGCTTACAAGGATGGGGGGTTTCGGGATTGCTGAAGGGTTCTCAAGCATCACCGAAGTAAATGAACGCCATTTCCAGCGTTACTACCCCGAACTGAGCGGCCATATTCCTACGCAGCAGTACCTCCGCTTTCCCAAACCGCTCCCCATCGATTGGCCGCACATAAAAAACGACGTATTGAAACCTTGGCTTACAGAGACTGTCCGGAGTCCTAAATATAGAGATTTTGGAGATAGCATCAATGCGTGGATGCTTCAAAGACCGATACATTAGAACGCGCCGAGTTTCATCACTATTCACCACTATTATTGTAAAAAAAATAAGTACGGTAATTGCAAAAATAACGATTTTAGCAGTGCTGAAAAAGTTAAATGCTTATAATGTATACAATTGTAATTTTTGCAATTACCTTACATCCGCATTTTGAAAGAGGTTCAAGTAATTGACAGAATAATCATTCTGTATTAACATGATTTCAACATAAGATAATTAATATTCGGAGGTTTTTATGGCAAATGTCGAAATGAAGAATCTCACCAAAGTGTACGATGGAGGTGTTCGCGCGGTTGAAAAAGCCAACATTACCGTTAACGATGAAGAGTTCGTTGTCCTTGTAGGTCCCTCGGGCTGTGGAAAGACAACAACCCTTCGAATGGTAGCCGGGCTTGAAGACATAACCGAAGGCGAACTGCTTATCGACGGAGAGCTCAAGAATGATGTTCCCCCAAAAGATAGAGATATCGCGATGGTTTTCCAAAACTACGCGCTCTATCCAAGGCAAACGGGCAGTTGCAGCTATATAATTCATGGGTTTACCCC
>CAZJBZ010000070.1:0-10560 GCA_964543975.1 uncultured Spirochaetales bacterium | reverse complement strand
CATGGCTTTCGGACTCAAGATCCGTAAGTTCCCGAAGCAGGACATTGAAAACCGTGTTAAAGAAGCGGCGCAAATCCTGGATATCGAAGAGCTGTTGGACAGAAAACCGAAGGCCCTTTCCGGTGGACAGCGACAACGTGTGGCCGTAGGCCGTGCTATCGTGCGGAAACCGAAAGTATTCCTCTTTGATGAACCGCTTTCCAACCTCGACGCGAAATTGAGGGTCCAGATGAGGGCCGAAATTTCCGCTCTGCACAATAGGCTCAAAGCAACCATGATCTACGTTACCCATGACCAGATTGAAGCGATGACAATGGCCGATAAGATCGTTGTTATGAAGGGCGGCGTTATTCAGCAAATCGGCAGCCCCCTCGAACTGTACAACGGGCCGATTAACAGGTTCGTTGCCGGATTCATCGGTTCTCCTCCCATGAACTTCATTACCATGAGCATTAAAGAAGAGGGCGGAAAAACCATCGTTGCCGAGGACGGAAGAGAAATGGAAGTACCGAGTTCGTCACCTCACTTCGAAAGGCTGAAACCGTATGTGGGGAAAGAGATCATTTTTGGTGTTCGGCCGGAAGACATGGTCTACTCGAAAGAGGCAAAGGAAAAAAAGACCATCCAATGCGAAGTGACCGTTGTCGAGCCGCTGGGTGCTGAAATTCATATTTACGTCAACACCGCGAAACACTCCATGATCGCAAGGGTCGATCCGAGAATTATACCTGCAGTCGGCGACACGATCCACTTTGAACCGGATTGGAACAAAGTTATTTTCTTCGATCTGGAATCCGAGAAAGCCCTTTTCGCGATGGAATAAATTTAAAATAACACTATACACAAAGGACCGGCCTCTTTGGGGCCGGTTTTTTTTACTGTAATCGGCCGAGACAAGGACGTGTACACATACGTAAGTAGGCAATTCCAAAAAACAATAATCGTTCTTAATCCGGGGGAATATTACGCCACGACGGAGGACCTCCTCTTATCAACAGTTTTAGGTTCGTGCGTAGCGGTCATTCTCTTCAATGAAAAACATCGTTTCGGCGGCATGAACCACTACATGCTTCCTCATGATGAAAACCGTAGTGACGCATTGAGAGAACCAGGAAGGTACGGCAATCACGCTATCGAGCTGCTCCTAGAGAGTATGTACAGTCTCGGCAGTTCACTCAACGGATTAAAGGCGAAAGTTTTCGGAGGCGGCGCGGTCCTCAATCTATCCAAAAGGGGTGCGGACAGCATTCCCCGGCTAAACGTCGACTTCGCGTTCCGTACACTCAATCAGTTTTCTATTCCCATCGTAGCCCACGATGTATTAGGCAACCAAGGGAGAAAGCTCTTCTTCGACCCCACAACGTTTAAAGTGAGAGTGAAGAGGCTTACTCGTCAATCGTTACGGCCGGTCATCGAGGAAGAAAAGGAGCTTATTGAAACATTGCTCCCGGACCCCCCGGGATACTAAAACGGGACCCCCTCCGGCTGGTCGAAAATCCAACCGGTGGGCCCCATTCGGGAGGGCAGCCCGCCGAAAACCCGTTTCCATACGATAGGGCTTTCCATACAGAGATAGACGGGCGCGCCGCACACTCTACGGATTGCATCCACTACTGTTGTGTACATTCGAATACGGTTCCTTTGCAGATATCGATACTTACCGTCGCTGCCTCCGACAAACTCATCGAAAAGGTATGGCCTGTTCCCTAATCGTTCCTTCAACTGCGGGGGGTAACGCATTGTCCCCATGCTGATCCACGCTATTTTTTCCCGCGGGAACCGGCCCAGCCGCAGTGCCGTTTCCCGATAGAGCTTTTCCCAACCGTTTATCCGGATGATCGGATCGAAATGGAACGAAAGAAGATAGCCGGACTCGACCGCCTTCTCCGCCGCAGCTAATCGCCGTTCCAGGGAAGCCGCGTACGGCTCTTCGGAAGAGATCAACTGTTCCGGATTAAGCGAGAATCCGATCACCGTATTCCCTTTTTCAGGAACAGCAAGAAGATGGTCGACGAAATCGGTTTTCGTTTTCAATTCAAAATAGACATTGGGGTATCGCGCCAATCGAGAAATAAACTCTTTGGAAAGATCGAACAGAGGATCTAAAAGAAGGGAATCGCCAACCTCACCGGTGCCGATTCTGATTGTTTTATGAGGATTGTTCGATACGATCTCGAGAATTCGTTCGATAGACCGATCGGCAGGAAGATAAACTGTTAACGGATAAAAATTAAGGTAACTCCGCATGATGCAGTAGCTGCAGCCGAGAGAACAGCCGAGATAGAGATCGACGGTAAGGTAATTGCAACAGAGTCTTCCCTTCGAACCGGGACAATGTCCCACAGTCTCTCCCCTCGGCCCGGAAATGAAGAGCGTTCTCGAGTTCAGGTGTTCCGGTGGAATATTCTCTTTATCGCCCACGATATGGACCGGCAGAGAGTGGAGATATGATGTGACCTTACTCGTTTGGGGAATATCTTGTATCTGTTTCTTTATATAGACCCGATCAAAGAGGTCAGTATAATAGTCGAAATAGTTCATCACAACGATCTTTCAGCGCGTTCAACGCTTTAATCCTTTCCTCCAATTGTTTTTTATTTGCAAAGCGAAACCCCAATTCGAATGATTCACCTTCGAAAAAACGGGGTGGTGACAATCGCACTCCCGTTTTTCCTAAAACATCGTTCTTGAAAGCTTCAAATTGGCGGTCCATTGCGGAGAGTTCCGGGAATCTACACTCCGCGGACCGGTCTAAAGGAGAATCGCTTTCTATGATCTCTCGAAAGAGCGCGATAATCGACTCCTCGTTCGCCTTGTCCCGACACGCCGTTTCCCAGATTCGAACCAGCACAAGTCGTCTTTCACTGAAAGAGAGTCGATTTTGATGTTCTCGAATAAGACTGAACAGCTCTTCCGGCAGTTTTTGGACCGTCGTCGCGGTTTTTACATCCACCAACCCGTCACGCACAAGCTCCTGGAGAGGTCCCGGCAGAAGAAAAATCCGTTTCACCTGTTCGCCAAAGTCACCTTCGGATTGTACCAACGGTATTATTTCTTCTCCGTGAGTTTCACACTGAAACAATACGATCAGCTTCCACAAGTCGATTTTTTCCCGTAAAGAATAATCGTTTGTCCGCCGTTCCAACCGTAACGCTGTTTTTATCTGATCAGCCGGTGAAAGTTCGAGCTTTCGACACATGAGAGACGGAATGCCGCACTTTTCAGCATGAAAAAGGAGAGGAAACCCCCAAACCAATCTGCCTCCTGAAACAGGAAGAGGCGGATACAGGCCTTCATGCAATAACTCATCGTAAACAACTGTTCTTGATTCGAATATGTTCAACTCTCGAGTGAACGAAACTATTGTTTTTAACCCGATCTGTTCCACAAATCAAAAGGTATCAAAGGTTTCGTTATTTTCCAAGCGGTTTATTGACGATACGGAAGGCGCGTGATAGATTAATTGAAGAGGTGGACTATGAAAAGAATAACTGCTGTTATCATTACGGTAATTCTTTTATTCAGCCTTTCCTTCTGCGCGACGACACCGCCTGAAGAAGAGGCTGAGGACGAAGAGGTCGTTGAACAACCCGAACCCGAGCCTGAACCCGAGCCTGAACCCGAGCCTGAACCCGAGCCTGAACCGGAACCTGAGCCGGAACCTGAGCCGGAACCGGTTGCGGACGAACTGTTCGAGGAAGCGAAAGATGCCCTAGCGCGCGCTGCTTGGGCGGGCGCGAAGAGATACGCCGTTGAATTGTACAACAACGCTCTTTCTTCCTACAATGATGCGAAACAAATCAGTAAATCCGATCCGGACGAGTCTCGATCGCTTCTTTCAGAGTCTGTAAACAACGCGGACAAAGCATTCAACGTAGCAATTGAAGCCCAATATGACTCTTATGTTGATCTTTTTATTGAAAAAGCGAAAAAACTGCTCGCAATCGAAGCGGATAAGTACAGACCTGATAAATCACAGCAGCTCTACGATCGTTATCAAGAGATCGAACTGCTCTATAATCAAGAGAGGTATGAAAAAGCATATAACGAGGCCGAACAGCTTCTCGGCGCTTTAGACACTTTTTATGACGATCTTACCGTCCAAATCCGAATCGCTAAAAACGAAAAAAAGAGTGTCGGCGACCTCCTGCAGCGCACGAGGGATGAAGCCGTTGTATGGGCAACCGTTCAATACCGAAAGGCGGAGCAGCTGTTCCAACAGGGCAACGAAGAGCTCGATTCATATAAACTCGATGAAGCTATTGTTACCTATGAAGAGGCAAAACGGGCCGCCCGACAAGCCGGGGAGTTGGCGGCGGAACGTCATGAGACATACGATCTTTATCGGAAACGGTTTGCGGCCTATCAAAAAATGTTGACTGAACTTCAAGCCGATAAGTTTGAACCGGAAAAAACGGAAGAGCTGTATGAACGGTACGTCGACACCCGACTCTTAGTCGAAGATGGACGATACGGGGCGGCACAAGCACGGGCCGATATTTTAATGCAGGATTTACGCTCCTTTTACGAAAATTTGGATGAACGTATTCGATGGGCCAACCTCCTCAAAAGAGACGCCCAACGGAATAAAACCTACGCTGATGAAAATGAAGCCCCTAAATGGTCGCCCGAAGAATACCGTACCGCGAAAGAGTTTTTTCGGCAGGGTGAGCACGCGTATCAAGAGCATGAACTTGCACAAAGTATCGATAATTACGATAAAGCGAAATACTATTATCTAAGGGCCGCCCGACTTGCACCGGAGCGAGAGCAGCAATATCGCCGGTACTTGACACAATTGGAACAACTACGGGAAAAGCTGAAACAGATAAACGCGGACAAATTTAGACCGGACAAAACCGAGAATCTCCTTTCACAGGCCGGAAACGCGAGAAATCTCTACTCAAACGGTGAATATGAGAAAGCGCGAAACGAAGCGGGGCGGTTAGTCGAAGTTTTACAGTCGTTCTACGACGATTTATACCAACAGGTCCGATACGCGCAAGGTTTGCGGGAAAATACCGAACAGTCGATGGACCAGGCGGAAGATGTCGAAGCGTATATTTGGTCAACCGACGAACTCCAAAAGGCCGCGCTCACCTATGCGAACGGGCTGAGTGAATATAGGAATTTCAACCTCGAAAAAAGCATCATACTGTTTAAAGAAGCAGAATCAATGGCCGAGAAAGCGGTCCGGCTGGCACCGATTCGAAAAGCGGGGTATGAGACCGATGCCCTTATGAATGAGGCAAAAGAACAGATTGAAGAGGCGTCCGGACTCACCATCATGACCGAAGAGGGTGAAATCATTATTCCGGACGAGAAGGAGTCTGAAAGTAACAAGACGGATGATGACTCCACAAGTGACGCCTCAACTGAAAGGAAGAGCAATCGCTTCTCATCAACGCCCTCTCCTCCGAGTTATGAAGCGGCCATACCAGCGGGTTTTTTCAGTGCCGCGGGCCGTACCCAATCCGGAACTATTTCGATTCACTTTATTCAGGTGTTAGGCGATGAGAGCAGGACCACCCTCTTGGAACAGGCACGGGAGATGTTTCAGAAAGGGGCGGAAGCCAGAGAAAACGAGGAATATGAGAAGGCGCAACGGTACTTCCAGGAAGCTGGGCGTTTAGCCGCCGAATATAAAGCGCTCGCCATTGGAGAGACAAAAACTTTTACAATTGAGAAGAGCAATACCCTATGGTATTTAGCGTCGAAAGAGTACAAGAATCCTCTTCTGTGGCCGCTGATATGGGTACTCAATATGAATACAATTGAAGATCCGGACTTCATCTCTCCGGGTTGGCAAATCTATATTCCGGTCCGATGAGTTGCATGTTTGCATTGCCGTACCGCCAATCCACGATTTTTACACGACGTTTCATAGACTGAGCGGCTTAGGATGTACTATTGTAGCCCGGCTTATTAAACAAGCCGGGCATGTTTCTACATTCTATTTTTTTCCCTTAACTTCACAATTGAAAGGCAGAGATGTCGCTCTACCACACCACCTGTCATATTTATCCGATTATATTCTCCCCGGCGAGTTCGGTCCTGTCTCGTTTTTTACCGGATACCGGCGTTTCGGAGCCGCCTTTGAGCAGTGCGCCGACCGAATAGTACGATCATCCCCCGATCTCCTTTTTCTCTCCAATTTCGCGTTCTGCTACGCCGACGACGCGCTTTCTTTAGCCGGAGCCGTTAAAAGACGACTCCCGACACTGCCGATTGCCGTAGGAGGCGGCGGCCCGAGTAGTTATCCGGAATATTTCCTTAAAAACGGAAGCATCGATTTTGTTTTTTCGGGTGAGGCGGAAGCATCCTTACCGTTGTTTTTCCGGCACTTCGGTTCCCGTTCCCCCGATTACAGCGTAGTCCCCAATCTTCTCCATCATGAGAACGGAAAAATAGAAACTTCCTCCGTTGTGCAACAAGGTCTCGATGTTAAACCCATGTTCACGTGGAGTATCACAAAAGAGACAAAGCGGAACCGTACAATCACAACGGCGGTCACCAGAGGCTGCCCGAAGGGCTGCTCCTTCTGTTCCGTTCATCTAACCTTCGGCATAAGTTTTCGTACAATACCGCTCGGAACAATCAAAAAGGAGATACGATCGATTCCCAAAGATAAAAAACTTCTTGTTAATTTTGAAGACGATAACTGCACTGTCGATCCGGATTACTTTTTTAACGTTCTCCGGCTCTTTCACGCCGAATTTGAAGATATCACTTTCACCGCTGAAAACGGAATAGATTATTCCGAACTTTCTCCTGAAATGGTCAAAGAACTAGGCGCAACGGGGTTTCAAAAACTCAATCTAACCCTCGGTTCGGTAGACCCTTCGACACTCGCTTCAAGCGGGCGTCGCTGCAGAAAAGAAGGTTATGAAACGGTACTCGAAGCCGCAAAGCAGAGCGGTCTATCGGTCTTGACATACTGTATAGCCGGATTACAAGACGATCGCCCCGAACGGGCCGTATCCACGCTCTCGTATTTGAACTCCCTTCCGACGGCCATAGGTATCTCCCTCTTCTATCCGGTACCGGGTTTACCCTGCTTTGAGAAACGCTCTTTCTTTGATGCCTTTCCGTCATCCCTTACAGCCTCATCTTCCGCGTATCCATGGAACGGGACCTTTTCCACCCGAGACCTCATTACCCTTTTCCGAATGGCACGGACCGTCAATTTTATGAAAAACAGCGGTTATCGTGAACGGTATCCCACGCTCACGCAAGCGATAACCCGTAAACGGAGACTTTTTACACTCCGCTCCCGCGACTCGGAGGCATATCCGCCGGTAGAACAAACTGCGGAGAGAGAGAAGCTATCAACTCCCGTGCCTGTTTCGAATCTTTCGGACCATCTTATCACGAAGTTTTTTTCTGCTGGGCCACTCGCATGGACCTCATCGGATTGACAATCGTTTCAACGGACCTTACTATAGACCCTATTCAAGACTCTTATTATCGGAGAACAGTGTGGAACATTCATACGGCATCGCATTAATCGGCTGCGGGACCGTCGGCGGGGGAACGGCAGTCCTTCTTACCCGGGATGCTGAATTCCTTAAAGGAAAAACCGGGCTTCCGTTGCGGTTACAATACATCGTGGACAAAGATTTTACCCACGCGCGGTCCCTCGGTCTCAACGAGGCCCTTTTTGAAAATGATCTTGAAAAGGCGATAAACGATCCGGAAGTGGGCATTGTGGTAGAATTAATCGGAGGCACGACCATCGCCGGGGAGATCATCAAAAAAGCGCTGCGGGCGAAGAAAGATGTAATAACGGCCAATAAGGCCCTTCTCGCTCATCGAGGCGAGGAATTGTTGACCACGGCGCGGGAGAACGGAAAAACGTTGAGTTTTGAGGCAAGCTGCGCGGGAGGGATACCCATTATCAAAGCAATTACCGAAGGGCTTACCGCCAATAGGATCGACGCCCTCTACGGTATCGTGAACGGAACGTGCAACTATATCCTTACGGAAATGGTGCAAAAGGGGAAATCGTACGCGGAGGCGCTCGCCGATGCCCAAAGAGACGGTTTGGCGGAAGCCGATCCTACACTCGATGTCTCCGGTCTTGATTCGGCACATAAATTGGCCATAATGGCGGCACTCGCGTTCGGTAGGAAAATCTCCTTCGATTCTATTCCGGTTGAAGGTATCGATCTGCTAGAATCGACCGATGTTATTTTCGGACAAGAACTTGGATATATCGTAAAACTTCTCGCGGTTGCTCAACGGCTCGATGACGGAATCAGCCTCAGAGTCAGACCGGCCTTTATCGGCACAGACCATCCTTTGGCATGGATTTCCGGACCGTTTAACGCAGTCAGCGTCTACGGCCACGCCGTGGGACACACAATGTATTACGGCAGAGGTGCCGGGGCTTTCCCCTCCGCTTCCGCGGTGGTTTCGGACATTATTTCCACCGCGTTAGGCACCGTCTCTCCTCTTTTCAACTCTTTGGCGATTTGGCCTGACAGGACCGAGCCGGCACAACAGCTCCCCATCGAACGGACCAAAGGCCGATACTATCTGAGACTCATGGTCAAAGACAGACCGCTGGTATTTGCGGCCATCGCCGAGATAGTAGGCAATCTCGGCATCAGCATTTCATCGGTCCTTCAAAAGGAACCGACCGAGGGGAGTCACGGAGAGGCTGTGGTTCCTGTTGTTATTACCACCCATACCGCGAATGAAGGCGATATGAAATCCGCGCTGAAACTCTTAGATGATTTGGATGCGGTTGTCTCAAAAACCGTCTGTATCAGTATAATCGATGAACACGAAGAACACATAAGGACATAACATATTATGAAAGTAACGACTTTTACGGTCAAACCGAATATCCCGGAGGCGCTCAAACCTCTTGAAGAAATTGCTCAAAACCTTTGGCTAAGCTGGAATTTTGACGGGGTCAGTCTTTTCCTTCGATTGGATTACGACGCGTGGTTCAGATCAGGACAGAATCCGACAAAAACATTGGGGCTTGTGTCTCAAAAACGGCTCGATGAGGCGGCGGAAGACGATTCGTTTCTTACCGCGTTAGGATTGGTATACGACAAATTCAAACAGTACAAGCAGGCGGAGACCTGGTATAAGGGAGACCGAACACACGCGATAGCCTACTTCTCTATGGAATACGGTCTCGATGTCAGCCTCCCCGTCTATTCGGGAGGGCTCGGGGTCCTCTCCGGCGACCATATGAAAACCGCCTCCGATATCGGTATACCTCTGATCGGGGTGGGGTTGCTTTACCGTCAAGGATACTTTGTTCAATATTTGAACCCTGACGGTTTTCAGCAGGAGTCATACCCCGAAAACGACTGGTACAATATGCCGGTTTCACTCTGTCTTGATAACGATCGGAAACCTCTGTCGATTGGCGTTCGCATCGGTGAGTCGAAGGTAACGGCGCATATTTGGGAGGTAAAGGTAGGGAGAAATAGCCTTTACCTTTTGGATACAAATATCGAGGAAAACTCGGAAAAAGACAAACTGATTACGGCAGCGCTTTACGGAGGCGATCAAGAGACCAGGATAAAGCAAGAAATTTTACTGGGTATGGGCGGCGTCAAGGCGTTGACTGCACTCGGAATCAACGCTTCGGTTTACCACATGAATGAAGGTCACTCCGCGTTTCTGGCACTGGAGCGGATCCGTTCATTGATGCACGATCATTCATTATCATATGAAGAGGCCGTACAAGTGGTATGGGCAACCAACGTCTTTACCACTCATACACCCGTACCCGCCGGAAATGAACGATTTCCCCTCCACCTCATGGAAAAATACTTGAGGAGTGTCTGCAACGATATCGGCATCGGGTGGGACCGATTTCTCGCCCTCGGAAGAGAACATCCCGAGTCTACGGAGGAAGATTTCTGCATGACGGTGCTGGCCCTTAAGCTTTCTGCCAACTCGAACGGTGTAAGCCGTCTTCACGGGGAAGTTTCGCGAGAGATGTGGCAGCATATTTGGGAGGGATTAACGGTAGATGAAGTTCCGATCAGCCACATCACCAACGGGGTCCATTCCCGCACCTGGCTCTCACACGATATGCTCGATCTTCTGGACAGATATTTCGGTCCCCAATTTTACGATGAACCGACTAATTTAGAAATTTGGAACAGAATCGACAGAATTTCAAACGAAGAGTTGTGGAGGACCCACGAGAGAAGAAGGGAAAGACTGGTCGCCTTCTCTCGAGAAAGGCTGCGTCGACAGATCTCCCGTCGGGGCGGGACGGATTCCCAAATATCCCAAGCTGAAGAGGTGCTCTCTCCCTATACGTTAACCATCAGCTTCGCGCGTCGTTTCGCCACCTATAAACGGGCAACGCTCCTTTTTCTAGATCCGGATCGATTAATCAAGCTGCTTACCGATAACGACCGTCCTATCCAACTGATTTTCGCCGGTAAGGCGCACCCTCATGATATCCCCGGTAAAGAGCTTATCCGAAAAATCATCCATTTTTCGAACCAACCGGAACTGAGGAGTAAAATTCTCTTTTTGGAGAATTACGATATGACCATATCGCGGCATCTTATTTCAGGC
>CAZJBZ010000069.1:3741-15063 GCA_964543975.1 uncultured Spirochaetales bacterium | reverse complement strand
TAAGATAGGTGCTTAGTAAAAATGCAAGCCCGTAACCTATGGTTATCTGCAATACAAGGTTTAAAACGATAAACTGGAGGACGTTTTTTAGTGAAAGTAGGAAACTTTTATAAGTGAACATCCGAATAATATTTTTAATGCCGACAAATTCCAACGGCATCCCTTGATACCCTTCCCATTCAAAAAAGGCAAAATAGAGGGACTGTATAATAGGGGTAACCGCCATAACGCAATAAACAGCCATTGTCGGTAATAAAAATATGAAAATTACTTTGATATTTTTTCTATAGTGCTCCATGTAAACGCCCCGTCAAAAGTGAGAACATAAAAAAAGCAATACGGGGGTCCGCGTTGTTCGCAACACCCCCGTATGATAAAAATCAGACTACATGTTTTTGTCGATTTCAGCCTGGATTTCTTCGGCAGCCTCCCGTGGAGTATTTCCGAGAAGCATTCCGATAATAGAGTTTCTCGATCTATCCATCATTGAACTCAATGGATCGTAATCAAACGAATCACCTCCGAGCATTTCCGCCGAGTTCAGAACTTCCGTGTATCCTTTAAACACATGTGACAGTTCCATATCGGAAGTATCGATATCCTTTCTTGCGGACATCCGTTGGATCTGTTCCACCATCTTCGTCTGCATATAATTGCCGGTAAAGAACTTAACGAATTTTATAGTGGCTTCTTTTTCATCTCCTTCCATTTTTCCGTTCAGTTGAAATCCCTGCGGAAAGTTTACAGCGTGTCCTTTAAATTGAGGCTTCTCTTTAAAATAGGGGAAACCGAACACGTCTATTTTGTCGTGAATGTCTGAATTGATACAATCGCCGACGAACCAAGAACCGTTGAGCATCATTGCAGCTTCCTCTGTGAAGAATTGGATTTTTTCCATATCATAATCCATTCCCTCGAAGTTTTTTGCAAACGCACCCCGCGCTTTTAGGTCTTTCAAGTAGGCAAGCGACTGCACCACTTCGGGATCGGTCCATTTTTTCTCTCTCGTACCGATTTTAACTGCAGTCTCTACACCGGCCCATTTATAGAGAAGATAGTTATGAATATGACCTGCGCGCCATGTGGATTTTGCTCCACAAGCCCACGGAATAACGCCGGACCCTTTCAATTTATCGATTACAACATAAAGATCATCCATGGTCGCAGGTGTATCGCCGATTCCAGCATTGCTAAACAGTTCCGTGTTGTAGAGCATTACTTCCGGTGCTATTGAATATGGAACTCCGTAGTGTCCTTCGACGCCGTACGATTCAAAGTTCCACACTTCGAAAGTTCCGTTAATAAAGCCGTCGAACCACTCTTTGTCCTTCATCATTTCGTCGACATTCATTATTATCCCGTTTTCTGCCAGTTTTACTAAAGAGACTACGCCCGGTCGGTAGAAAACATTCGGCAGATTGCCCGTTGCCATATCGGTTTTGAGCTTGTTGTTGTATGCCGCTTCCTGGTTAACCGATTCGTCTTCTACTTTGATGTTTGGGTTTTTTTCCATGAACTCCTTAATCGCAAGCTGCCAGATTGGAGTGGTCGCGTCGGTACCTGAAAAACGGGTCAAAGTTCTGATAGTAACTTTTTCTCCGGCTGCTTTATCCGTTCCTGCACTTTCCTGTTCGCCTGATGCAAAAACGGAAAATGACAAGAGAAGGGACAATACAAGAGCAATA
The DNA here is from genome assembly GCA_964543975.1 of uncultured Spirochaetales bacterium. Taxonomy (GTDB): domain Bacteria; phylum Spirochaetota; class Spirochaetia; order SPDA01; family CAZJBZ01; genus CAZJBZ01. The sequence goes on along the minus strand of CAZJBZ010000069.1, from coordinate 13,378 downwards.
ACAATTGCTTTTTTCATTTGCTTCTCCTTTAAATCATAAATTTATTTGATTTTATTGGAGTGTGGGCCAAAAAGGAATGTTCACATATTGTCAATTTATGGAGATTTTTTGTTTTCTAGCTGAGAAAATTGCAAAAATAACGATTTTAGCAGTGCTGAAAAAGTTAAAAGCTTTTTCTGTATACAATTGTAATTTTTGAAATTGCCTTACATCCGTATTTTGAAAGAGGCACATCTATTTATAAGATTTTTTTTGGTTACAGTTTTACCTTTTTACGGTACTGTTTGGGAGAAATACCGAACTTTCTTTTAAAAACTTTGCTGAAATAGAGAGGATCCTCGTATCCGACTATCTGCGATAATTCGGAGATGTGGAGGGTAGGATCTTCATCAATTTTTATTTTTGCTTCTTTCAACCTGCAGTCCCGGATATATTCAAGGACCGATAATCCTGTTTGACGTTTAAAGATTTTGCTCAGATAGCTCGGATTAATATTGATCTCTTCGGCTATCTGGCGAAGCATGAGGCGAGGATTATGAAACTGGTTCTCAATATATTGTTTTGTTTGAATTACAGACCGGGAAATAGTAAACAGTTCTTCCCGTTTCACATGCTCAAAAACCGAGTTTATTACATGATGAAGCCAAGCTTTTAACTTTCCGAAGGTTGAGAATCTCCTTATCATCTGCTGATATGATTGGATACCTTCAATAGGAAGGATTTCCAGAGAAAGATTCAGCTCCTGTAAGAACTGTTTTATTACGGAGATAAACTCCAGTGCCATGAGAAGGATGCTTTCTCTTGATATCCTTTCGGTTTCCAGCCGCTCCGGATCAATATCAATGATAACTTTAATCTTTATCAGATCTTCCGTCCTGAAAGCGATGAGAAGTTCATGTTTATCGGGAATCAGGGTTACATCTCTTCGTTTCGGGACCGGTAGTGTGAAAAGTTTTTTGTCTGGGTAGAAAAAACTTTCTTCGAGAGCGGTTTTTGCTTCATTATAATTTTCGTAGATTTCATTGACGATATCTTCCGTCATCTGTTCGATAGATGCAACCCCAATAACAGTTTGAATGCCTACCTCATTTTCTATGTTATTGCTCAATTCTTTAATTGTCCGTTCATCACAGAGGGGAGAAATGAGGACAACGGAATTCTCCATTACGGCACTTATAAATTCTACTTCCAGATGGTGTGAGAAAGCAGATAATATCAGATCTTGATCTCGTCTCAGGGCGATCAGACTTTTATCGGATATTATTGAAAAAACTAGTAAACAAAGAGGCTTCTCTACATCTAATAAATCCGTCAGGCCCGCAACTTCTCGCAAGCCGTTTTTGTCCGTGATTTCCCGGGTTAAGATCTTATGCAATGCCGTTTTTATCTCACTCGTTTCACTTTTATGGATCCTATCTTCCAGATTGGAAAGATACGCAGCCTGCTTTTTCTCCTGTTCGATCTGCAGGCGCACTTTTGCAAGAGATTGTTCAAATTCCGCTTTATCAATAGGCTTAAGAATGTAATCCGCCACCTGCGAACTAATTGCCCGCCTTGCATATTCGAATTCTCTATATCCGGTAAGAATAATAATTTTTATGAGGGGGTAATAAAGTGAAATCCATTCTGATAATTCGAGTCCGTCTATGTAGGGTATATTTATATCGATGATAATAATATCGGCTGATAGTTGTTCGATTTTACTCTGCGCTTTTTTACCGTCCTCTGCTTCCCATCGAACCGACATTTGTAGTTTTTCCCAATCTATACTGTTTTTTATGTGTCTTCGGATCAGTTCTTCATCATCTACTATTCCAACCGTTAACATTTTTAAATTCATGATGTTCTAATTCCCTATTGTGGTATTATTACGCGTATTTCGGTTTTTTCGTTGTTATCACTTATTGTGAGTCCGTAATTATTGCCGAAATATATTTTCAGTCTCTCATCTACACTCAGTAAGCCGAAACTTCCTCTCTTTTGGTCTTTTCCTATTTCTCCTGAAAGAATTGATTTGGGATTCTGATTAAACCCTTTCCCGTTGTCGCGAATCAATATAACGACATGTCCGTCTTTTCTCATCCCTTCTATCTCTATTAGTCCTCTGTATGGTACTTCTCGGAATCCGTGATAAATTGCATTTTCCACCAGCGGTTGTAAGGTCAATTTGACGATACGTACATGTTCTATGCCTTTTTCCATATGAAACGTGTAGTCGAATTTTCCGGGATACCGAATTGTTTCTATCTGAAGGAAATTCCGAACAATGTTTATTTCATCAGATAGGTTTATAATATTATCACCTTTGCTGATGACATTCGAATAAAAAAGCGATAATGATTTTGTCATATTGAATGCTTTATTATTTTCTTTAAGCTGGATGAGCGAACAGAGGCTGTCGAGCGTATTATAGAGAAAATGCGGTTTTATCTGCGCTTGCAGTGCTTGCAGTTCGATTTCTCTTTTTGAATGCTGTTCCTCGTATACTTGAAACATCAGCTCAGAAATCTCATGTATCATCGAATTGAATCGTTCGGCAAGAATCCCAATCTCATCCTTATTCGTGACGTGGGCTCGTACCTCGAGATCTCCTTGTCCGGCGGCGTTCATCGTCTCTGATAGTTCTATGATCGGTTTTGTAATTGAGTGGGAAAATAAATATGAGAACAATGCTGCAATTATGAGGCATAGGGCGGCTATAATAATGATCAGGAGTGTCGTTTTTCTTCCGTCCCCTATAACTTCCTTGAGAGGTACCTTACCGATAATCATCCAATCGTGCGGTTCAATATGACGAACTGTGTAGAGCACTTTCCTGTTATTGAGTGAAAAGACTTTGCCTCCTTCGCGCGTCATATTCATCCAATTAACATAAGGATCTTTTTCTATAGTTTTATACAGGCTGTTTTCATCAGGTGAAGAGATAATGGTGCCGGCGGAATTCGCAATGAGGTAGGTCCCAGATTTGCCGTACTGAACGTTTTTTAAAAAATTACTGAACTTCTCTTCGGGGATATTCATGTCGATTGTGCCGACAACATCGGCCCGTTTAACCGAAATGATGTCCCTGGATAAGGTAATTACGTGACGCGGAGCGTGTTTAAACTCGTAACGGATAGGATGGGTGTCTCTGATTACAGGCTTCCCCCAGTTTTTCCCATCATCATGGAGCGAATAGATGATATTTTTCTTATTATTCTTTAATTTTTCAAAATCGACATGGCCTGAACAGAACATAGATCCGTTATCCAAATAGAGTACTACTGAACTGATAATGTCTCTCGGCGATATAATACTATCGAGAATGATCCTTATCATAAACTCCGCTTCTATCTTTTGAGATTCATTTAAAGTTTTTTCGATCCCCCCTATTTCCTGAACATAATCATTTGATACGATGATTCGAGAGAGATCGTTAGTGTGGTCGAGGAGCGATTGAACATTCTCAGCGATCAAGTCTAGGTTCTGCAGGCCATTGTTAACGGCATTTTTTATTATGAGATCCGACGAAATGATGTGTGATACGACGGCTAAAATAATCACAGGAATGATGATCGTAACAAGTGAGGAAAGACTTATCTTCCTTACAATCGATAAATTACGGTAAAACGTAAGAATAGTATTTAAAACAGATTTTATTGACGATAGAATCGAAATCATTATAATTACTGTAACCGGTTTAAGTACCTAAGGCAACATGCAGGCAGCTTTGAATACTTTACGGAGAGTCAACAATCAAAAAAGTTAAGAAGAAACATATTACTGTTCGGGATGCCATAAAAGCCGCTGGAGGAAAATGAGAGCAGAATACCCAGCAAAAAAAAATCTCACTTACGCGCAACGGCCTACGCAATGATCGGTGTTTTATATATTCATCATTGCTCTACTTATTATATAGAAAGTCGTTTCGATCCGCTTGTCCGTTCCGGAACAGTGTTAAATCCATATTAAAATGAAAATACAAAGAAAAGGAAGTAAAACATGACCTACAACGAACTACCATACAGACAGATACATCTGGATTTTCATACCTCGCCCGCCATTCCGGATGTGGGCAAGGATTTCGATGCACAACAATTTGTCGGGACGCTTCAGGATGCGTATGTCGACTCGATTAATGTGTTTGCAAAGTGTCACCATGGAATGAGCTACTATCCGACCGAGATCGGTACCGTGCATCCGGCGCTTACGTTCGATTTGTTAGGTGAAATGATAACGGCGTGTCATGAAAACGGCATAAAAGCTCCTGTCTATTTCCCCACCGGATGGGAAGAGGTGGCCGCCGACCGGCAGGATTGGCTGGAAGTAACCATGGACGGGACGTTAGGTGAAAAGAGGCCGTTTGAATCCACATACTATATATGGCGACGACTCTGTCACAACAAGCCTTCATATCAGGAGTTCATTTTTGCCCAGGTACAAGAGATCATCGACCGGTATGAGGTGGACGGCTTTTGGTTCGACATTGTGTTGCAGCACGATTGCATTTGTAACGACTGTGTTCGTCGTATGCGTGAATTAGGACTCGACCCGGAATCTGTGGAGGATGTTCGCAAAAAAGACCACATCGTTATAACCGAGTTTATGAACAAAATGTACTCATTCGTTACCAAACAACTCCCGCATGCCTCGCTCTACTTCAATCAGCATTTAGCTCCCGACTCCGGTGTTCCGGCAGCGTATTCGATAAAAGAGAAAATCAAGTTCCAACGGCAGTATGAGATAGAATCGCTTCCTTCCGGGGTGTGGGGATACAACCATTTCCCTCTTTTCGTGAATTATCTCAATACGCCGGAAGGGGTGCATCTCCACCCGGAAGAAGACGCGGTAAATAACGATATAAACAGGGAGAGAGGTGAAAAAGATGTGATCGGGATGAACGGGAAGTTCCATAAATCGTGGGGTGATTTCGGCACGTTAAAAAACAAGGCGGCCCTGGAGTTCGAGGTTTTCCGAATGCTTGCCAACGGAGCAAAGTGCTCGATTGGTGACCAAATGCATCCGCGTGGCGTGTTGGACAAGGCCGCATATGAATTGATCGGGGGTGTTTATAAAAAAGTTGCACAGTATGAAGAGTATTGCCGCGGAAGCAGAAAAGTGGCCGAAATAGGTGTTCTCGTTGCCAACAAACCGCTTTTTGAGAATTTCGTTCACGAAGAGGGTGTGCTGCGGATGCTCATGGAATTGCATCAACCGTTCGATTATATCGATTTTGATGCTGATTTTTCTCGCTATACCGTTCTCGTTCTTCCTGATGAAATAGTGATGACTGAAAGGCAGGCGGAAAAAGTATCGCGTTATATGGCGTCCGGTGGAAAGGTAATAGCAAGCTACCGTTCCGGCATGGACAACGATATGAGTCGCTTTCGTTTGGAAGAACTCGGTATAACGTATCAAGAGGAGGACCCGTATTGTCCCGATTATTTTCTGCTCACCGAAAAGTACCCGGGAGAAAAATCCGACTTTCCGTACATCTTTTACGAGCAGGGACTGAGGGTACGGGTAAAATCCAATCATGCCGATAACGGTGCGGAAGTGTGGGCCTATCAAGGGGCCCCGTACTTTAACCGGAGCTATCACACCTGGTGCAGCCACTGTCAAACGCCCTACGAAAAGACGACCGACTATCCGGCGGTTGTCCGAACGGCAAACAGTGTCTATTTCTCACATCCTATTTTTAAGGACTACATCGTAAACGGAGTTGCAGTGTATAAAGAACTTTTTAACCGGGCACTGCAATCGTTTAATCCGAAACCGCTTATAAAAAGTAATTTGCCCGATACGGCCGAACTTACCGTAAGACGCCGGGACAAGAGGATGGTACTCCATCTCCTCCATTACATTCCCCAAAGAAAAAGCAGAGAACTGGACATCATAGAATCGGTCATTCCGCTGTATGATAGAAAAGTAGCACTCAGAGTGACCGAGGAGCCTCGCCGGGTGTTCGCCGCTACAGACCAAAAGGAGCTTGCTTTCCGACGAGAAGGCGACTACATTTCCATCGATGTCCCCGTCATCAACGGATATGAAATCGTCTCGATAGAGCTGGAATGAGGCGTGAAAAAATGCTGAGCAGAGAAGAAACGGTTACGGCAATCGAACGAAACCACCCGGCCGGGATTCCGGTGTGGTACGACTATTTTGCCGATGAAACAAAACAAAAGTACCCCTACGAGATAGAAAGACTCATCGCGGAGTATCCCGACGATATGATTGTCGCAACCCGTGAAGACCAGCAGTGGAACGCCGGTTTCTCACATGCAGAGGGCGGGGTAGGGATGATGGCGACCGAACATCCTCTTGCCTCCTGGGACGAGCTCGACGAGTTTATTGCACGGGTCCCTTTAATGGCGTCGTACGAGCTCCGCGAATCGGCACAAAAAAAGATACGGGAAAACCCCGACAGATATTTTCTCGGGCACTGGTGGTGCCTCTATTTCGAGACCCTCTGTCAGTTGCGTGGTGTGGACCACGCCTTTATGGATGTCCTCGTTGAACGGGAGAATGTAAACAGACTGTTTGATGCATTGGAGGAGTATTTCCTCGATCTTAGCAATCATTTTAAAACGAGATATCATGCCGACGGCATCTGGTTCGGGGACGACTATGGAATGCAGGACAGATTGATGATTTCCCCGGAAGCATTCCGGGAGGTGTTTAAGCCGCGACTGCGAACAATCTTCGATAAAGTGCATTCACAAGGTATGCACGCGTTTATGCATTCCTGTGGGAACATCGAGATGATTCTCCCCGATCTAATCGAGATCGGGTGTGATGTTATTCATCCTATACAGCCCGGCACGATGGACCTTCGCCGCCTGGTCGATGAATATCATAACGATATCACCTTTTTCGTCGGGGTAGACGTGCAGAAGACGTTGTCTTTCGGTACGGTACCCGAAATAAAGGCCCATGTAGAAAACCTCTTCTCTCTGTTCGATATAAAGTGCGACGGGTTCCTCATGACTTCGGCCAACACCATCATGCCCGAAACGCCTCTCGAAAACATTACTGCACTTTTCGAAACGTTGCACGCAGTAACAAAAAACGGCCGGTAATACCCAGGTAATCACACGGAAATCCTCTGAATCAGGGCAAACGTAGTTGTCTTCAAAGAAGACCATGGCACGGATGTATATGTCTAAAATGTGGAATACCGCCTCCTACACGTTACTCCTCTCTCGTAAAAAGGTGTCTTCAATGGAGAAACCGCGCCACGGGAAAAGTATGCTTTTCCAACTGCGTTCGCCCTGTTAGGAGCTACCGGCTCGCTTGACAGTAGAAAGGGCAGTCACTATCATGCCTTAGTTGTTCGAATAGAAGAACTTCTTTCAACACGGATAGTACCGTAGGTAGTGTTCTACAATTGACCTCTCCTTCGATACTCTTTATCATCATCATTATGCGCCGACACACCCTCGGCGGCCGGAAAATTGACGGCGAAACGTCATTGGGCCGGAAAATTGACGGCGAAACGCTCTCGGTAACCGGACAAAAATGGAGGAGGTTTTTCATCAGAGGATTACTAACGACGATACTTTCATTATCCAAGACGATACACAGCATAAAACGACGACTCAAGGGCAGTACCGAAGAGGATGAAGCTTACAACCGGATTGTAAGCGGCAAGAGTTGGGACCAATTCTGCGATACCCTCAAGGCTGCCGGCGGCGCGGTCATGGGGATGGATGCTCCGAAAGATCCGCTTAGCCAGGCGGAAGGGTACCGGTACTTGAGCAGACTGGTACGTGCCGGTCTGGAAGCGTTTATCGAATATGCCGATCCGAAGGCACCGGTACTCCAAAGGATGGTGCATGAAACGGTAAAAATAGGTGCCGACAATCCGGACAACTACTACTTCAACGCGGCAATCAGCGGAACGTATGAGTATAAGATTACCGGAAAACGGGGAACGGTGACCTTTTTAGGCTTTAGCACCCAGAAGGGTAACTACGGCAGAGGAAGCGGTCTACACCCTACCGGTTTTCTCGACGGATCGGAGCTGACGGTAGATGACGACGGCTCCTTCGAGATCTCGGTGGGTTGTGAAAAAAAAGGTGAGAATTGGCTGCCCATGGAACCGGACACCGGAATGGTCATCGTACGGCAGACCTTCGGCGATCGCCGGAAAGAGGTACCCGCGGAACTTCATATCGAAAGAGTCGGCGGAGACGGCCTGCCCTCGCCGCTTACCCTGAAAGCGGTCGATGAGGGGCTCACAACCACGGCCCAACTGGTAGCCGGAGTGTCCCTCCTCTTCTCCAAATGGGCGAAAGATTTCAAGAAACATACCAACGAACTCCCGATGATGGCCCCGGAGAGATCCAACAGGGCGGGAGGAGACCCGAAGATAATCTACTACCACAGTTACTGGAAGGTGGAACCGGACGAAGCATTGGTGATCGAGGCAACACCGCCTGCGTGCGAGCATTGGAACTTTCAACTGAACAACCATTGGATGGAATCGCTCGATTACCGCTATTTTACCATCCACGTGAACAAACAGACCGCCTCCTGCCGGAAAGACGGATCGGTACGGATCGTGGTGGCCCATGAAGACCCCGGATGCGATAATTGGATCAATACGGTTGAGCACACCTGCGGTACGATGTGTTTCCGCTGGATAAAGGCGGCCGAACATCCTCAACCGGTAACCAAGGTGGTGAAATTGGCCGACTTGCGGCGAGAAATCGCTTCGGAACGGCAACAGATGCAGCAGAAGGGAAAACCGGGGAAGAGCGAATGAAGTCCGATCCTCACCACATTACCTCCGTCTCCTACGCCAATCCGCCTCGTCCCCTCCCCGTAAAACTGTATAACGGGGCAGTCGATTTTGCCGACACGATAGGACTAACTCGGGGAATCTCACCAGCCCGGCTTATGGAGAAGGCTTCCAGGAAGAGCGGTTTAACCGATTACGGAACAAACGACTTTCAACATCCGTTCGAGGTATTGGCCGATTCGATCAATCATGAAGCCCGACTAAACGGTTTCGGCCGGTTGGTTACCCGAATGCGTCTCTTAGGCGTCTTGAAGAACAGACTGCGTACCGAGTGGTTCTTTTCCCGGTATCCCGAAATAGAACAGATCCTGCTTCATCCGGTAGTGGTTATTACCGGCCTGCAGCGTACCGGCACCACGCTTCTCCACCGTCTCCTCTCATCGGACCCCGGATTCCGCGCCCTTCTTTCCTGGGAAGCGATCAACCCGGCACCATTTATCGATACGAACAATTTCTCGGACGACCGGCGGTTCAAAAAAGCGAAAAGCGCGGAAAACGCCCTCGCCTATCTCTCTCCCGATTTCTTCACCGTCCATCCGGTAGAGGCGGAAAGTCCGGAAGAGGATGTCATCCTCCTCGACTTTGCTTTCCGAAGCACGGTACCCGAATCGACGCTTCGCGTCCCGACCTACTCCAAATGGCTGGAAACGATCGACCATCGCCCGGCGTACGGTTACATGGCACGGTTGTTGAAACTGCTGCAATGGCAGCATTCGGCGGAGAGATGGATATTGAAGTCTCCGCACCATCTCGAATATTTGGATATCCTTCTCGAACTGTTCCCCAATGCTAAAATAATCCACACCCATCGCGATCCGTGCATTACCCTGGCCTCATTCTGCAGCATGATTTCAC
>CAZJBZ010000069.1:0-3731 GCA_964543975.1 uncultured Spirochaetales bacterium | reverse complement strand
ACGGCAGAGGGGTGTTCAGCGACCATGTCGATCCGAAGGAGGTGGGAAGCCACTGGGCCCGGAAGGTGGAACGGCTGATCGGGCGAACGATGGAGGTGCGGGAGAATGCCGCCAAAGAGATGTTTCTCGACATCTACTATTCCGATTTAATTTCTGACCCCGTCCTCCAGGTTGAACGTATCTACCGTTTTCTTGATATGGAGCTTGATGAGGGAACAAAGGCAGTAATGGAGGAGTCGCTTCGAAAAAATGTGCAGTACCGATACGGCATCCATAGATATTCCCTAAAGTGGTTCGGTCTATCTCGAGACGAAATCAAAGAACGGTTTTCGGGCTACTATAAACGATACGATATTGAAGAGGAGCAGCGATGCGAAATCCCAGATACGATTCAACAGCAACAGCCATAGTAACAGGTATCATCGATCTATTTCGTAAAAAAGAGAGTGTCGAGCCTGTTTCTTCCGATGAAAGACTGGACGGTTTAGTCTGTCTTGTGACCGGTTCAAACTCGGGGTTGGGACGTGCCACCGCCATCGAGGCGGCGAAACGGGGTGCAACCGTCATTATGGCCTGCAGAAGCGGAATCCCGGATGCCGGTGAAGAGGTGCGGCGGAAAAGCGGTAACGGCAATGTTTCCATGGTCCGTCTCGATCTCGGCGACTTCGATTCGATACACCGGTGCTGCGATGAACTGCAGGAATCGGGAATTCACATTGATCGTGCCGTTATGAACGCCGGCGTTGTTCGAGCAAAAGCGTACAAGACGGAACAGGGCTTCGAGCAGATGTTCGGCATAAATTACTTAGGCAACTTCGTTTTTGTAACGGAGCTCCTTAAACGGGGGATCATACCAAATAGCACCTGGGCGGAAAACGGTGAACAGAACAAAACTCCGAGAATTGTGTTTGTATCTTCGGAAACACACAGGAGCGCACCACCCATTAATATCGAGTCACTGGGCAGTTTCGTAGAGTACACCATGAAGGAGAGCGTCCGGCGGTACGGCTACACGAAACTGCTGCTTACGACCTTCGCCTGGGAGCTTATGCGTCGATTTTCATCGGACGCAGCCTCGTCCACCAGTCCATCGGACGCATCACCGCATGCCGGAGAGCTGGCTACCGGCGACGATACTGTCGATGTTGCGGTGCACGCACTCTGTCCGGGTGCGGTCAACACCAACATAGCAAGAGATATTCCGAAATTCCTGCATCCAATTATAAAACTGTTTTTCCTGATATTTTTTAAAAGTCCTAAAAAGGCGTCTCGTCCGGTGCTCTACCTCGCCTGTTCCCGCGCCATAGAAGGTAAATCAGGCATCTATCTTCATATGATGAGCCCAAAGGAACCGTCGCCTCAGGCTGGCGACCCGGAGATCGGAAAAAAGCTCTGGAGAAAAACCGAAGCTTTGATCAAAACAGCCCGATAATACTCACCCTTTAGTGTGACCGGCGGTAGCAGTCACCGTTTAGCGTGACCGGTTGTAACAGGTTTAATCAACAGGGATAGGAACGCGCCTAAAAGCGCCGCACCCGAGGCGATGAGAAGGGCGGGGGCAAAAGAACCGGCTGCTTCGGCGACTCGTCCCCCAATAAGCGGGCCAAACACTTGGCCTAACCCTAAAAATATGGTTATAAAACCGAAAGCCGCCGGGGCAAATGAGGGGCCGACGAAATCACCGGCTGCGGCGGACATGATAGCAGGAATGCTCCATGCGGTAAGCGCGAAAAGAAAAGCGGAAACGTAGAGTGCTGTATTAGATTTTCCAAACACTATTCCACTGAAAAGCAAAAAGGCACAACCCTGTAAAAAAAAGACAAATGCCAAACCGTACTTTCTCCCCCACCGATCGGAAACCATACCCCAGATTAATCCGCTTCCGATACTGGTAATTCCTAAAACCGACCACAGGTTCCCGGCACTTTTGACCGAAAAAGCAAAATCGGTTATCAGATGTTCTGCAAAAAAGGTTGCGTATATGATGTAGGAGAAACCATAGAGAACATAGATTACCGCTATGTACCAAACCTTTCTATTATGAAGGATGGTAAGCAGATGGGAAAAACGGGGATATTCGACGGAATCCCCCACTGATGAAGATTTTCGGATATAGCCATTCGTTGCAGCCAAATCACGAGGGCTGTTTTTTATGACGATAATACCGAAAAAAGCAATGATGAATGTGATGAAGGCAAATGCAAACCAGGTGTAGCGCCATCCACTCTCTCCTCCGCGTACAAGAAGAAAGGGCGTTAAAAGCCCCGACACGACTAACCCCAAACTGGATCCGCTTACAGCCATTCCCGCTGCCAATCCACGCCTACGAGAAGAAAACCAGGCAGCAAGGAGCCCCATGGCCGGGATGTTGGCCCCCGCGCTGCCGAAACCGGTAACCACTCTTCCCGCAAATGCCGTTCCGTAACTCCCCGCAACACCGGTTAAAAGCATGGAGAAGCATATCAGCAGGAGTGAGACGGTTATAACGACTTTCGGTCCCACCCGCGAGGCGAGAAAGCCGACAAAGATCGAAAACGCAAGATAGCCGACCATGTTGCCGGTAGCCAGATCTCCCGCCTGCACCGTTGAAAGGTTCAAACCTTCCTGCATTGGAGCGAGCAGCATGGTAAATCCGAACCGGGAAAGGCCGATCGCACTGACAAGGGTGAGTATGACTGAGGCGAGAATCCACCAGCTGTAGCGGCCGGTACGGTTGCTATCGGTCCCGCTTTTCATCGTCCTTCCGTATTGTTGTTACGGCCCTGTTAAAGAGTGCAATCTCATCGGGTTCGGAAAAGAGAGCGTCTCCCTGGAACATCTGCAATCCGTAGGACGGTACATCCGATTCCGCGGTCCGAAGAAGCGAATCGGGAAAATCTCTATAATCCAGAATCAACTGCACAGGATTTTGGCGAGGGACAAAGGAGGCGGACGCCTCGAGAAATTGCTTGCCCCAGTCCATCAAACGCCCGCTCTTATCGGCATAAATAAGAGGAGTGAAGATGTCGATAGAGTCCGCCGGCTTCTCATAGTTTTGACCGAAAATACGTTCAAGGCCGTTGTCGTACTCATTCGGGGTCCAGGGACACATATACGCGCCCACGATACAATCGGGATTATGCTCCAGAATAATCGAACTGTATCGTGAGGCAAACTCTGCGATTCTATCGCTCTTAAACGATTTCCATTCCGGCGCGTAATCGCTGATTATCCGGTCGGGAGACGAGGCATCAATATTGGTACGGACTTGAAACTCCTCGATGCAGCCGGCGCAGAAACAGTTGTCCTGCAGGTCAGGATCGGGAGTTTCGAACCAGCCGGCATAGGCAAGATAATCGAGCCAAATCCCTGCCGGTGCATAATCACACATGCCTTGGATAAGCTGCTCTTCTACTTCAGCAAGATAATCCTTTTGAGAGAGGCAGATTCCTTGAACCAATTTCCCGTACCGTATCGGTTTCCCGTCCTTACCGATCGGGACCAATTCCGGGTGCAGTGAGAAATCGGCACGAAACGTTTTAAACTCGACACAGGGGACCGCCCCTGCCCGCTCACACAACTCGAATTGCTTTTCATCAAACATATGAAACCACACCGTGTCCGCCTCCGAGTCGCGAAACGGTCCCACATGTTCCGGCGTTAGACCCCCATAGGGACCGAACATTGGAAAGCGTTTTGAATTATTCATGCGCACTATCATATAAGAGAACCGTATTCCGGGCAAGCCGGGG